>JADJPK010000012.1 GCA_016713305.1 Betaproteobacteria bacterium | reverse complement strand
CCAACCGGAAGGCGACCGCCACGCTCCGCAGCATCGAATTGAAGAAAGCGGCAGGAGTCCCCTTGTGAATGAGGGCGTCCGGGTCGTCACCAGTCTCGGTGTAGAGCCGGGAGTGCCGGGTGATCCGGCGTGCTGGAAGTAGCGCGCGTGGTCCGAGATCTAGCATCGGGGCCAGCAGAAGCGGTGCGTATGGGAGGTGTGCATGTTGACCATCGATGGATCCGAGATTCTAGGAAGGCCTGATGTGCGTGCATCAACGCAGCGCCGGCAAAGCGAGCTCGGGGTGGGTGTTCAGTCATGCAAGAGGAGGGTCGTTTCGACCTCTCCTGTACCCGGGGGGCGCGGAACGTCCCAGCACGAGGCCGGCAAGGGAACGAAGTTAGTGCCTCGGGTGCGAGGCTTTGTAGAGGCTCGGATTGCTTTCAGCAGGACGGGCTTCGGAGAGCCTTTCTTTCGTCTCTGCCGGGGTCTCCTCGCCGGCGTCGAGTGCTTGTTTCACTGGGAGTTGGTCTCCTGATGTTCTACGGGGTTGGTATTGGTCTCCCGCCCCCGATGGCCTGTCTGTTTGCACTGACTGCGCCAGCTCCTCAAGTGCAGGAAAATTGGGAAGAACGCTGCCGGCCCTGGGCTGGAAAACGCAAACGTGTAAGCCAGGGCGACGAGATGGCGAGGCCGCTGCAAAGGGGCGTGCGAAGAAACCTGTCGGGCAACGGCTACGCCTTTGACGGACTGCCGGTCGCCCCCATTTGCCTGTCTCAAGATTTTCCCCTGGGCTTCGAGACGACCCTGGGCCGCGAAGTGCGCTTTCCACCGCACGAAACCGCGCTGGCGGGCCTGAGAGCCGTAGAAATGTCGGGAACCGGAGACGAACGAGCAGCACAAAATTTTCCGACACCTGCGGCGCGATCGAGCGTTGGGCCCATCAGACACCCGTTGCTATTCCGGGAGAGGGTGCGGGAGATCGTGACGCAGTGCCTAAGAGGATTCCGTCCGGCGGATTCACGCGCCGGGAACCTGGACAACGCGCCGTTGTTCTAAACGGCGTCATCCGACTTATCGATGCGGAGTCGTTCGAATGAATAAATCCGTCGTTGCCTCGGCTGTCGCTGCCGCATTTGCCACGGGCCTGTTCGCAGCGCAGTTCGGTCTGGAAAAGCGCTGGTGGGCGAAACGCATGCGGTGCCCAAGACGGTCGCCGTCGATCCTTCTTCTCCCACAGGCTCGAGCACACCCACACACTGTCGGGCAATCTTCCGATTTCAGTGCTCTGGTGGAGAGCCAGGGTCCCGCCGTGGTGAACATCAGCGTGTCGAAGGTCGTGAAGAACGGCGTGCCCAATGGCATGCAGGGTGTTCCCGAAGATCTGCAGGAATTCTTTCGGCGGTTCCAGCCGCAGCCTCGCGGGCCCGAAGACGGCTCGCCTGTCCCGCAGGGCGTGGGCTCCGGTTTCATCATCAGTCCCGATGGTTACGTGCTGACCAACGCGCACGTGGTGAAGGACGCAGACGAAGTGACGGTGCGGCTCACCGATCACCGCGATTTCCCGGGCAAGGTGATCGGCGTGGATTCCCGGACGGATGTCGCGCTGTTGAAGATCGATGCCGACAATCTGCCATCCGTACGCGTGGGCAGCCCGGATTCGGTGAAGGTCGGCAACTGGGTCGCCGCGATCGGGTCTCCGTCGGCCTGGAGAACACGGTCACGGCCGGCATCGTCTCCCGCGAAGTCGCGCAATCTGCCCAGCGACGCCTACGTTCCGTTCATTCCAGACGGACGTTGCAGTCAATCCCGGCAATTCCGGCGGGCCGCTGTTCAACCTGTCGGGCGAAGTCATCGGCATCAATTCGCAAATCTACAGCCGCACCGGCGGGTACATGGGATTGTCGTTCGCGATTCCCATCGACGTGGCCATGAAGGTGAAAGACGACCTGCTCAAGTACGGCAAGGTCAGCGCGGCCGCATCGGCGTGACGATCCAGCAGGTGAACAAGATCTCGCCGGTACGTTCGGCCTGGACAAGGCACGTGGCGCATTGGTCTCCGGCGTGGAGAAAGGGGGCCGGCTGATTCCGCAGGATTGAAGGTGGGCGATGTCATCCTCTCGGTCAACGGGAAGCAGATCGATCAGTCCATCGATTTGCCGCGGATCATCGGCGAAGGCCGACCCGGCAGCGACTTCAAACTGGAGATCTGGCGTGAAGGCAAGTCTCGCGAATTGGGCGTGAAGCTTGGCGAAACGCCATCGGAGCAAGGGGCCGAGGCGGCACAGCCTGCCATGAAACCCGCGAAGCTGGGACTGGTGGTGCGTCCGCTGAGCGCCGAAGAGACGAGCCGGCTCCAGACACGCAGCGGCGTGGTGGTCGAGCGAGCGGAAGGACCCGCGGCCAAGGCGGGCATCCGGCCGGGCGATGTGATCGTCGCGCTCAACAGCGAGCCGGTGGATTCTCCGGAGAAGCTGCGCAGCCTTATCGAACACTCCCGGGACCGCGTGGCGATTCTGGTTCAGCGAAACGATGCGAGATTCTTCGTGCCGGTGCCGCTGAGCTGACGCTGTCGCACGGAAGCATGAAAGGCCGCCCTTGGGCGGCCTTTCTTCGTTCCACTACCCGTCTGCGGGCCGCTTCAAGTCTCGCGTTTTCCCCGGGCGTCAGAGATCCGTCCGATACCGTTCGCGCACGCCTGCGTCGAACGAGTCCACATCGCACTCCGGCAGTCCCCGGTTGGCCGCGATCTCGCGGCCGAAGGAGATGGCAATCGGATCCGGCCAGGAACCGGGAATCCACACGTCGCTGCGAAGAATGGATTTCGCGCAGTGGAAGTAACAGCGGTGGACACGGATGCGCATCAGCAGCAGCGCATCCCGGCCGCGAGCCCCGTGGCGGGCGCACAGCGCCGGATCGTCGTCCAGTTCGGCCGCACCTTCGATCCTGAGTGTCTCACCGGTTCCCGGGACTACCGCGGTGATGGCCACGCGGCCGTTGTCCAGGATGTTCCGGAGCGTGTAGACCAGCTTGTTGCCATGACGCTCGGGCAGCAGCACGGTCCTGTCGTCTTCCACTTGCAGAAAGCCCGGAACGTCGCCCTTGGGCGAGACCATCGGCTGGCCACCCGGATCCACGGTGGCGATGAACGCCAGCGGACTGCGGGAGAGAAATGCCTGTGCCTGTGGCGTGAGCCGGTCGTTGAATTTCTTCGCGACCGCAGGCTTGGGCGAGCCGATGATCTCCGTCAGGCGTTCGATCGATTGAATACGGGCCATCTGACTCTCCGCAGTACCGGGGCTGGCTATTTCATCGTCGGCATGACGAATTCGGCGCCCGCGCGGATGCCGGCGGGCCACCGGCTGGTGATGGTCTTCATGCGCGTGAAGAAACGCACGCCTTCGGGGCCGTACATGTGGTGGTCGCCGAACAGCGAGTTCTTCCAGCCGCCGAAGCTGTGGAACGCCATGGGCACCGGAATGGGCACGTTGATGCCCACCATGCCGATCTGCACGCGATTGGCAAACTCTCGCGCAGCATCGCCATCGCGCGTGAAGATGGACACGCCGTTGCTGAATTCGTGCTCGTTGATGAGCGTCAGCGCCTGTTCGAAGTCGTCGACGCGCACCACCGACAGCACCGGCCCGAAGATCTCTTCGCGATAGATGGTCATTCCGGGCTTCACATCGTCGAACAGGCAGCCTCCGAGGAAGAAGCCGTTCTCGCAACCCGCCGGCTTCAACCCGCGCCCGTCCACCACGAGTTTCGCGCCTTCGCTCACGCCCTTGTCGACGTAACCGGTGACCGTGCCCAGGTGCTGGGACGTGACCAGCGGCCCCATTTCCGCCGCCGGGTCCATGCCCTGATTGATCTTCAGCGCGCGAGCACGCTGGGCCAGGCGTTCGACCAGCATCGGCGACCCCACCCACGGCCACGGCCACCGAAATGGCCATGCAACGCTCGCCCGCCGCTCCGTAAGCCGCACCCATCAGGGCATCCACCGCCTGGTCGAGGTCCGCGTCGGGCATCACGACGAGGTGGTTCTTTGCACCGCCCAGCGCCTGCACGCGCTTGCCGTTCTTCGCCCCGGTTTCATAGATGTACTTCGCGATGGGCGTGGAGCCCACGAAGCTCACCGCCGCCACGTCCGGATGAGCGAGCAGCGCGTCCACGGCCGTCTTGTCGCCCTGGATGACGTTGAACACGCCGTCGGGAAGGCCCGCTTCGTTTGAGCAGCCTCGCCATCAGGAGACTGGCGGAGGGATCGCGCTCGGACGGCTTCAGGATGAAGCAGTTGCCGCAGGCGAGCGCCACCGGATACATCCACATCGGGACCATGGCCGGGAAGTTGAAGGGCGTGATGCCCGCGCACACGCCCAGCGGCTGGCGGACGGACCACGAATCGATGCCGGAACCGATCTGTTCCGTGAATTCGCCCTTGAGCAGTTGCGGAATGCCACAGGCGAACTCCACGACCTCGAGCCCGCGGATGACCTCGCCCTTGGCGTCCGAGAACACCTTGCCGTGCTCGGCCGTGAGAATCGCGGCCAGCTCGTCCATGTGCTGTTCGAGCAGATCCTTGTACTTGAACATCACCCGCGCGCGCTTGAGCGGGGGCGTTGCGGCCCAGGCCGGGAATGCGGCCTTCGCGTTCCGGACCGCGGCATCCACCTCTTCGTTCGACGCCAGCGCCGCGCGGCCCGTCACCACTCCGCGAGCGGGGTCGAACGCGTGGGCCGGGCGACCGCTGGTGCCCGGGGCTTCGCGGCCGTTGATCCAGTGGGGGATGTCCTTGATCTTGAGATTGGCGTCGAGAGGGCTGTTCATGGTTGGGCGATAGGTTACTGGCGATGGGTCTATGAGGATGGGGAGGGCGGGCTGTTCACGATCTTCTTCCCGGTCCTGTCCCGGGGAAAGTCTGATTCCTGTGCGCGACCCGCGTGCACTGATCGGTCCTTGCCTGGACGCGATTGTGACAAAGGCAGCCCGGCGTTACGAGGCTCGCGCACGAGAAATGTCTCGAATGGCCGGGGCCTGACGGTGGTCGGGCGGTGCGAACATCCGACCCCCTGCCATCGTCGACAGGAAGTGCCGGGCCGGCCAATTCAACGATGCCCGGCCGGAAACTCGTCCAGGGGGTAGATCGGGCGGCGGAGCTTCCTGTACTCGAAGGCCGTCCAGTCCGACGTTCCCACACCGGGTGCGTCGCAGAAGACCATTCCCCTGGCGATCGGCAGGAACACCGGCCGGAAGTACATCCGTGACTTGAGCAGGAGGAAGCGCTTGCGGGTCGGGTCGATGCCCACGCTGGTGAATACCGCGCGGTCCCAGGGCTCCTGGTTGCGCTCGATCAAGACGATCTCCGCAGCGCCGGTGTCCAGCACGGCCGTCCGCCCCATGTAGCAGCGCATTCCGGTGAACTGCGGGCCCGTCACCGTGTACTTCCCCATCGGTGATGGCACGAACGACGCCGGTCAGACGCAGCGGTTCTCCCTTGCGCCCGATGGCCGGCATGTCCATCTTGCCGCCGATGTCCAGGGTGACCGTGGCCCCGACGCCGGCCTCGATCATGCGGGCGACGGCTTCCGGATCCCGCGTCGGGCCGACCGCAATGCCCGTGAGCCCGGCGGCGAGCGCCTCCCCGCAGCACATGGTGTCCTGGTTCGCACCTGACGCACAGTTGTCGGCGTGATCGAGCAGCAGGATCGGCCCGCCGTGTTCGTCAGCCAGCTTGGCTTCTGTCAGCGCGTCCGCCAGCGGCCGGCCCCGGTAGATGAAATCTTCCTTGCGGGCCCAGGCAATGTCGAGAATCCGTTCGCACTCGTCCCGGGCTTGCTGCGCATTGCCGTCCGCGACGGTGACGACGCTGATTCCGGCATCGCGGATGTCCGCCTGCTGAAAACCGCCGAAAGAGGAGGCCGCGAGCAGTCCGCGCCGTTCGGCCTCGCGCGCCGCGTCCGTGAATTCCTTGTTCGGCCCCTCGTTCGTGTTCTGCCTGAGCGTGTGTGCCAGCAAAGGCCGGTTGCCCCAGGCCATGACGGGCTTCACCTCGCCCTTGATGGCACGCCACAGGATGCTGCCGGCGAGGTGCCCGGCTTCGTACTGATCCACGTGCGGATACGTCTTGTACCCGGCGATGACCGTCGCGTTGCGGACCATGGCGTCCGTCACGTTGGCGTGCAGGTCCAGCGACACCGCCAGAGGTGCAGTCGGAGCCACGGCCCGCACCCGCTCGAGCAGCGTGCCTTCGCCATCGTCCGTGCGGTCGGCCACCACCATGGCGCCGTGCAGGTCGAGGAAGATCGCGTCGCACCCCTTCGCGATCTCGTTGCAGAGGATCTCGCAGAACCGGTCGTAGGCCGCGCCATCCACCGGACCGCTGGGATTGGCCCAGGCCGCGAACGGCGTCACGATCCGCGCACCCTCCGCCTGTGCCAGGTGAATGAAGGCCGCCATGGGCAGCCGCGTGTCCTTCATGGCGTCGAATGCGGCCTGACCGAGAGCAGGCCCCCCATGGCCACCGAAGGATTCCCAGGGGGTGGGCACAGGGGAAAAGGTGTTCGTCTCGTGCTGCAGCTGGGCGATGATGACTTTCATGGGGTGGGAGGAATGCGACGTTCCCCGTTACGGCAGCGTTTTCAGCACGTCCCGCACGGTCTCCAGGATCTGGTCGATCTGATTCTTCTCGATGATGAGCGGCGGGGACATCGCGATGGTGTCGCCGGTGGTGCGGATGAGCACGCCCTTCTCGTAAGCCCGCAGGAATGCCTCGAACGCTCGCGCGGTCGGCTTGCCCGGCATGGGTTCGAGCTCGATGCCCGCCACGAGACCGATATTGCGGATGTCGATGACGTGGGGCATGCCCTTGAGCGAGTGGACCGCATCCTCCCAGTACTTCGACAACGATTCGGCACGCTCGAACAGCCCCTCGGAAGCGAACAGATCCAGCGTCGCCACGGCTGCAGCGGCCGCCAGCGGATGACCGGAGTAGGTGTACCCGTGATAGAACTCGATCGCGTTGGCCGGACCGGTCATGAACGTGTCGTAGATCTCGTTCCTGACGATGACGGCGCCCATGGGCACGGCGGCGTTCGTGAGCGCCTTCGCGCAGGTGATCATGTCCGGCGTTACGCCGAACGTCTGCGCGGCGAAGGCCTTGCCGGTGCGGCCGAAGCCCGTGATGACCTCGTCGAAAATGAGGAGGATGCCGTGGCGCGTGCAGATCTCTCTCAGTTTCTCCAGATAACCCTTGGGCGGCACCAGCACGCCGGTGGAACCCGCCACCGGCTCGACGATGACGGCCGCGATGTTCGACGCGTCGTGCAGCGCCACGAGCTGTTCCAGCGATTCGGCGAGATGCGCGCCCCACTCCGGCTGACCGCGGGAATAGGCATTGGCGCTCAGGTTGTGCGTGTGGGGCAGGTGGTCCACATTCGGCAGCAGGCTGCCGGCGAAGACCTTGCGGTTGGCGACCATGCCGCCGACGGAGATGCCGCCGAAGCCCACGCCGTGATAGCCGCGTTCCCTGCCTATGAACCGCGTACGGGTTCCCTCGCCGCGAGCGCGGTGGTAGGCAAGAGCCATCTTCAGAGCCGTGTCGACCGCCTCGGAACCCGAATTGACGAAGAACGCGTGACCCATGCCTTGCGGGGTGATGCGCACGAGGCGTTCCGCAGCCACGAAGGCGGCCGGGTGATGCAGCTGGAAACCCGTGACGTAGTCGACGTTTTCGGCCTGGCGCTTGATGGCGTCCACGATCGGCGCACGGCAGTGGCCCCCGTTCACCGCCCAGAGCCCGGCGATGCCATCGAGAATCTGCCGGCCGTCGATGGCCGTGTAATGCATGTCCTTCGCCGATACGAGCAGGCGAGGCTGCTGCTTGAACTGCCGGTTCGCCGTGAACGGAAGCCACAGCGGGTCCATGTTGAGGTCTTGCAGGGTTTCGGGGATCAGGTCGCGGATGTTCATCGGCTGCGTTCTCCAGAGAGCCCCGTCGACGGACGGGAGCGGCGACACGTCGAGAACTGCCGAGTATAGCCCCGCCCACCCCCACGAGCTATCATCGCCCCACTGGAGTGCCTCCCGAGTGCTGGCGGTGCATGGCGCCCCGCGGTGGTCCGCCGCGGCGGACCGGGAGCGTTCCGGCGAGCGACGATCCGCCGGGGCGGTTCGTCCTCCGGTCCGTGCCACCACGTCCCCGGCCAGGGCCGGTGTCCAAGAACATGTCCGAAGTCATCCTGCACCACTATCCAGCCTCGCCGTTCGCGGAGAAAGTGCGCCTCATGCTGGGGTTCAAGGGGCTTGCCTGGCGTTCGGTGACGATTCCGCGCTGGATGCCCAAGCCCGACCTCACGGCACTCACGGGGGGCTACCGCCGGACCCCCGTCATGCAGATCGGCGCGGATGTTTTCTGTGACAGCGCGTGCATCGCGCGGGAACTGGAACGCCTGCGGCCCGGCCCGGCGCTGTTTCCCGCCCGCGACAAGGGGCGCACCACCGTGATGGGCGCCTGGGCCGACCGGACACTCTTCTTCGACGTCGTCGGCGTGGTGTTCGGCACGCACGGCCATACGGCGCCGCAAGAGCTTCGCGACGACCGGCACCGGTTCTCGGGCGGTGCCATCGACATCGATCGATATGCCGCCGATCAGACGCACATCCGGGCTCAGCTTCGTGCTCATCTGTTCTGGCTCGAGAACACGCTGGAAGACGGCTGCGGATTCATGCTGGGCGACACGCCGACCTACGCCGATTTCTGTGTGTGGGGTCCGGTCTGGATGCTGCGCAACCGGGTGCCCGAACTGGGGTTGCTGGACGACACCCCGCGGGTGCGCGCCTGGGTCGAGCGGATGAGCGCGTTCGGTCACGGCGCACCCGCGGAGTTCGATGCGAAGGATGCTCTCCGTACAGCCCGGGAATCCGTGCCGCGGCCGGTCGAACCCACGCATCCCGAGTTGCCCGCCGGAATGGAGATCGGTCAGCGCGTGACGGTGGCCGCAGACGACTACGGCAAGGAACCGGTGACAGGGTATCTCGTGGCGTGCAGCGCCCAGAGGGTCATTCTGCGTCGCGGAGAGCCCGCGGCTGGGGAAGTGAACGTGCATTTTCCGCGTGCGGGTTTCCGCCTCACGCAGGTGTAGGAGACGACGAGCCATGGATCTCAATTTCACACCGGACGAGATCGCCTTCCGCGACGAAGTCCGCGCATTCATCAAGGCGAACCTTCCGCACGAACTGTCGCGCAAGGTGATCGAACACAAGCGTCTGTCCAAGGAAGACTACGTCACCTGGCAGAAGATCCTGCATGCCCAGGGCTGGATTGCGCCGCACTGGCCGGTGGAGCATGGCGGCTGCGGCTGGAACCCGGTGCAGCGGCACATCCTGGAGGAAGAAAGCGCAGCGGCCGGCGCGCCGCCCGTCATCGCGTTCGGCGTCTACATGGTCGGTCCGGTGATCTACACGTTCGGCTCACCGTGGCAGAAGCAGCATTACCTGCCGCGCATCCTCTCCTCCGAGGACTGGTGGTGCCAGGGCTATTCCGAACCGGGTTCCGGATCCGATCTCGCATCGCTGCGGACACGCGCCGTTCGCGAGGGCGACTACTACATCGTGAACGGGCAGAAGACCTGGACCACGCTGGCGCAATACGCGGACATGATGTTCTGCCTGGTGCGCACCTCGGCCGAAGGCAAGAAGCAGGATGGCATCTCGTTCCTCCTCATCGACATGCGCACGCCGGGCTTGGAAGTGCGTCCCATCATCACGCTCGACGGCGAGCACGAGGTGAACGAGGTCTGGCTGCAGGACGTGAAGGTTCCGGTGCAGAACCTGGTGGGGGAGGAGGGGCGCGGATGGACCTACGCCAAGTTCCTGCTCTCCAACGAGCGCACCGGCATCGCGGCGGTATCGCGGTCCAAGCGGGAACTCGCCTACCTCAAGGCCATCGCGTCGAAGGAACGCTCGGGCGGCCGGCCGCTCATCGAGAGCCCCATGTTCCGCGACAAGATCGCCCGGGTGGAGATCGACATCATGGCGCTCGAGATCACCGTGCTGCGCGTGCTGTCGGCCGACCGGCAAGGCAAGCCGCTGGGGCCTGAAGCCTCCATCCTCAAGATCAAGGGGACGGAGATCCAGCAGGCGCTCACCGAACTCATGATGGAAGCGGTGGGGCCCTACGCGCTGCCGCATCTGCCCGCCCAGTGGAGCGATCACTGGCTGGGCGAACGGGTGGGCCCCGACTACGCCGCGCCTCTTGCCGCGCGCTATTTCAACTATCGCAAGGTGAGCATCTACGGCGGGTCCAACGAGATCCAGCGCAACATCATCGCGCAGAGCGTTCTCGGGCTGTAGCGAAGGTCCGAACCATGCGCGCCTCCCGCGCGCATGCGTGAGACCGCCCCCGGGGCGCCACATTCATCCACGTCACCCGCACAGAGCCGATCATGGATTTCGAATACACGGACGAGCAGCGAATGCTGCAGGACTCCATCCGCAAGTTCCTCGAGAAGAACTACAGCTTCGAGACGAGAAAGGAAATCATCGCCTCGCGCGTGGGCTACAGCCCGCTCGCCTGGGAAGGGCTGGCGTCCGTCGGCGTGCTGGGGCTGCCGGTGCCGGCGGAATTCGACGGCTTCGGCGGCGGCGGTGTCGAGACGATGATCGTGATGGAGGAGCTGGGCCGGTTCCTGTGCGTCGAGCCTTATCTGGCCACCGTCGTGATGGCGGCCGGATGCGTGGGTGCCGTCGGCACCCAGGATCAGAAGAGCTACGTGCTGCCGCGGATCATGGATGGCTCCATGCGTCTTGCCTGCGCGTTCGGAGAACCGGGTTCGCGCTACGACCTGGCGCACGTCGAGACCACGGCACGCGAGGACGGCGGATTCTGGGTCCTGAACGGTTCCAAGTCCGTCGTCGTGCATGGCTCGGTGGCGGACTTGCTGATCGTGTCCGCACGCACGAGCGGCAACGTCACGGACCGGGAGGGGGTGAGCCTCTTCTTCGTGAATCCGGGCGAGGACGGAGTGGCCGGCCGGGAATATCCGACGTACGACGGCATGCGGGCAGCGGAGCTCGTGCTGGAGAACGTGCACGTCAGCGCCGACTCGCTCATCGGTGTCGCGGACAAGGGCCTGCCCGCCGTGGAACTGGTGGTGGACCGTGCCATCGCGGCGATGTGCGCGGAAGCCGTGGGCATCATGGAGTCGCTGAACGCCGCGACGCTGGAGTATCTCAAGACCCGCCAGCAGTTCGGCGTGCCGATCGGCCGCTTCCAGTCGCTGCAGCACCGCATGGTGGACATGGTGATGAACTGCGAGCAATCGCGCTCCATGGCCATGCTGGCCGCGGTCAAGGTGGACGATCCCGATCCCGTCGAACGGCGCCGCGCGGTGTCCGCGGCCAAGGAACTCATCGGTCGCAAGGGGCGCGCCGTGGCGCAGGAAGCGATCCAGCTGCACGGCGGCATCGGCATGACCGAGGAGCTCGCCGTGGGGCACTACGTGAAGCGCCTGACGGCGATCGACACGATGTTCGGAGATGCCGACTACCACCGCGAACGTTTCGCGCTGGCCGGCAGCATCGCGGCGGAGCCGATCCTCGCGAAACCGCGGTCCAAGTGGAAGCAGATCTGACGCGAAGTGCGGCGGGCGACAGCCGAGGCGGTGTCCCGGGCGGTCCGGTGTCCGGAACTGACGTTCTCCTCCCGCCGGCGTGCCGTTCCTCGAACGTCACCAGCCGGCGCGCGGCCACGTGTCTGCCACTCGAAGTCCTTAACCAAGCAGGAGCGAAGATGATCGACAAGGTGGGAGTCATCGGCGCGGGGCTCATGGGCGCGGAGATCGCGCTCGTGTGCGCGCTGGCGGGCAAGGACGTGCTGCTTGCCGACACGTCCCAGGACAATCTTTCGCGGGCGCTGGCCAATCTCGGCAGGGTCCTCGACAAGGGCGTGCAGCGCGGCTTCTATCAGCCGGCGCAGAAGGACGAGGCCCTCGCGCGCATCCGGACCACGACCGATCTGGCCGGATTTGCCGACCGCCAGCTGGTCGTCGAGGCGGTGTTCGAGGACGAGCAGGTCAAGGCGGGCATCTTCCGCATCCTCGACAAGGTGTGCCTGCCCGACGCGATCATCGTGAGCAACACCTCCACCATCTCCATCACCATCCTCTCCTCGTACGTGAGTCCCGAGCGCAGACCCAACTTCGCCGGGACGCACTATTTCTCTCCGGTGTCCCGGATGAAGCTTGTCGAGGTGATTCCGGCGATCGACACCGTCGAGGACACGGTGAATGCGCTGTTGCAGTTCTCGCGCGACATCGGCAAGACGCCCATCCGTGTGAAGGACGTCGTCGGTTTCGCGGTGAACCGGGTGCTGCACGTCTTCCTGATCGAGGCGATGCGGCTGGTGGAGGAGGGCGTGTGCACAGCGGAAGAAGTGGATGTCGCCTGCCGTCTGGGCCTGGGCCATCCCATCGGACCCTTCGAACTGCTGGATGCGGTGACCAACGGCCTGTCGCTGCAGGCGCAGGAGATCCTTCACGATGCCTACGGCGAACGCTTCCGCCCGCGTCCGATTCTCAAGCAGATGGTCAAGGCCGGGTACAACGGCAAGAAGGCGGGCCGCGGCTGGTACCGCTACGGCAAGCCCTGACAGGTTCGCAATCTCTCATTCCCTGAGCGGCACATCATGATCTATTTCGAGGATTTCAAGGTCGGCGAGACCGTGGAGATGGGCAGGCGCCTGGTCGACAAGGACGAAGTCGTCGCCTTCGCGAAGGACTTCGATCCCCAGCCTTTCCACGTGGACGAGGAAGCCGCGCGCAAGAGCTTCTTCGGCGGGCTCATCGCGAGCGGCTGGCATACCGTGGCGATGGTCATGCGGATGATGTGCGACAGCTATCTGCTGGACTCGGCAAGCCTCGGATCTCCCGGCGTCGACAACGTCAAGTGGTTGAAGCCGGTGCGCCCCGGAGACACCATCCGGGCGATGCGCACCGTCCTGGAGGCGAGGGCGTCGAAGAGCAAGCCCGAGGTCGGCATCGTCAAGTCGCGCTGGGAGGTCTACAACCAGAACGACGAGCTGGTGATGACCATGGAAGGGTACGGCATGTTCGCCGTGCGCGATCCGGTGCGTGAGGGCGGCGCATGAGGACCCGGTCCGGGCCCAAGGTGCATGTGCTGTACCGCAAGGAAGATCTGGACGGCGTCAGGGTCGAGGGCAAGGTGGTCGTGGTGCTGGACGTGCTGTTCGCCACTTCCACGATCGTTGCGGCGCTCGCCAGCGGCGCTCGCGACGTGATCCCCACGCTCGACGAACAGGCGGCGCGGAACCACGCATCGGAACTGGAGGAAGGTTCGTACGTGGCGTCCGGAGAGCTCTACGCGGAGACGCTGCCGGGTTTCGTGTCACCCACACCGCTCGCGCTCGCCGCACACGGCATCGTCGACAAGACGGTCGTCTACTCCACCACCAACGGCACGGTCGCGCTGCAGAAGGCCGCCGGCGCAGCGCACGTCTACGCCGGCGCGCTGCTCAACGGCGAAGCGCTCGTGGAGTGCGTGACCCGCGAACATCCCCGCGAGACGGTCGTCCTGCTCTGTTCGGGCTCCGCAGGCAATGTGAACCTGGAGGACATGGTGGGGGCGGGATACCTCGTGGATCTGTTCGCCCGCCGGCTGGACGGCGCCGGGGATCTTTCGGACGCAGCCGTGGCGGTCCAGCACCTCTATGCAGCGATGGATCCGCTCGAGGCGCTCATGCGATCCCGCGTCGGCAAGCTGATGGTCGAGCGCGATCTCGCGCACGAAGTGGAATTCGCGGCACGCCGTTCCGTGCTGGACGTGGTGCCGAAGCTGAAGGACGCCCGGCTTCGTCCGGCCTGATCGGCGAGTCCGGTACCCTCCCCGAACTCCGAGGAAGATGAATCGATCATGAAGCAGAAGCGGCACTTCGCCCGGCATGCGGCTGGCGCAATCCTGATCGCCGCTGCCACGATGTTCCTGGCCGGATGCGCCGGCAAAGGACAGCAGTCGTCGGACCTGGACCTCGACGTTCCGCGACCGCCGTCGGTCGAGGATCCGCGCACCGCGATCCTGTCCGGGCGCATCACCTACCTGCCGCGAATCGCGCTGAGCCCCAAGGCCGTCGTCAAGGTGTGGCTGCAGGACATGTCCGAGCCGGGTTCGCCGGTGCCGGTGATCATCGACGAACAGGAGATCCGCGCGCCCGGACAGGTGCCGGTCGCATTCCAGCTCAAGTATGACCCGTCGGCCATCCGGCCCGAGCGCCGCTATACGCTGCTCGTGAAGATCTACGAAGGGGACCGCGTGCGCTTTCTGAACGCCAGGACCTATCCGGTGCTGAGCGCGGGCTGCATGGCGGACTGCGAGGTGGCCGTGGATCTCATGAACTGAACGGCCGGAATTCCTGGAGACTGCCATGCTCGTTTCGCAACTGCTTCCCCGAGATCTCTTCCGCGGCAAGACGGTGTTCGTGACCGGTGGCGGATCGGGCATCAATCTGGGCATTGCCCGCAGCTTTGCGGCGCTGGGCGCCAATGTGGGCATCTGCGGCCGGACCCAGGACAAGCTCGACCGTGCCGCCGAGGAACTGCGGTCCCTCGGAGTCGCAGTGTGCGCGCAGGCCGCGGACGTCCGCGACTACGCGGCCCTCGAAGCGAGTCTGCGCGCGGCCCGGGACACGCTGGGCCCCATCGATGTCCTCGTGTGCGGTGCCGCCGGCAATTTCCCCATTCCCGCCGAGAAGCTGTCGCCGAACGGATTCAAGACCGTCGTCGACATCGATCTGCTCGGTTCCTTCAATGCCACGCGCGCGTCCTTCGAGCAGCTCAAGACGACCCGCGGGTGTGTCCTGTTCGTGTCCGCGGGCATGGCCTTCGTTCCGCATCCCTATCAGGTCCACGTGGGCGCCGCCAAGGCAGGGATCGACATGATGATGCGCAACCTGGCTTACGAGTGGGGCCGCTACGGAATCCGCTGCAACAGCATCATTCCCGGACCCATCGGCGGCACGGAAGGCATGCGGCGCCTCGGCGGCACGGACAGCGCGGAGGATCAATCGCTCGCCGTGCCGCTGGGCCGGTACGGCACGGTGGAGGAGATCGGCCAGGCAGCCGTGTTCCTCGCGTCGCCGTTGGCGGCCTATGTGACCGGCGCGGTGCTCACCGTGGATGGCGGTTCGAATCTGCTCGGGGCCGTACCGTTCCAGTCCGCCATCGAGAAGATGTTCGCGGGCCAGGGCCGGTAGGCTGTCGTCGCCCGCGTCGCTGTCTGCTGTTGCAGGCTGCAGCGCGATCGCAATGGGCAGATCGATCGGAGCTTGCGCGGGCGGGCGACTGCGGCCAGGGAGCGGTCAGGGATAGCCGCCGCTTTTCAGCATGGCGTCCAGGCCGCCAGCGTCGAAGCCGTCCATGCGCTGGGTGCCCACCAGGATGATCGGTACTCCGCGGCCCCCCAGCTGCTGGTACTTGCGTCTGCCTGACTCCGACGTTTCCACGTCCCGTTCGTCGAAGCCGATGCCGCGCTGCCGCAGATGCGCCTTGGCCCTCTGGCAATAGCCGCACCACGCGGCCGTGTAGAGAATGACCGGCTGCCTGCGCGGTGACTGGACGCCGGGAGCGGCATTGGATACGGTGGCCGGGCCGCGGATGGAACTCACCGGAGGCAGCTTCACCTGTTCGGCCTTCCCCTTGCCGGAGGCCGGCGGGGCGTCGGAGTAATGGACCTTTCCTTCGGCGTCCGTCCAGCGATAGATTTCGGCTGCAGCGTGCGCGGCGAACGCCACGACGATCAGGGTCAGCCAGCGCAAGCGGGGCATCCGGGGGTCTCGCGAGAAAAGTGCGGTCCCGTCGTCACGCACGACCCGCGCCAGGCGGCGAGGGCATCCAAGGAGAACGAACGTGGCATCGATCGGAACGCGATTCGTGGATCTGCCCAACGGCCAGCGCCTGCACGTCGCCATGGCCGGCAGCGGCCGCCCCATCCTGTTTCTGCATGGTTTTCCCGAGTTCTGGTTCATGTGGGAGTCCGCCCTGCGGCACTTCGGCGGCACGCATTGCGCCATCGCGCCGGATCAGCGCGGCTACAACCTCTCGTCCAAGCCGTCGGCGGTGCGGGACTATCGCGCAAAGCCGCTGGTCGAGGATCTGCTGCAGCTCATGGACGTTCTTGGACACGAACGCTTTGTCGTAGTGGCGCACGACTGGGGCGGTGCGATAGCCTGGAATCTCGCCGCGTGGCATCCGGAGCGTGTCGAGAAGCTGGTGATCCTCAATGCGCCGCACCCGATCACCTTTCTGCGGGAGCTTCGCTTCGATCCGGAGCAGGTGGCTGCGAGCGCCTACATGACCCTCTTCCGGCAGGACAAGGCCGAGCGGGTGCTGGCCTCCGAGGACTGGCGGCGTCTGGAGCGCATGACGTTCGATCAGTGGACGGCCAACGGCGGGCCCGGCGACGACGCGCATCGGCTCGCCTACCGGACCGCATGGTCCCAGCCGGGCGCCCTGACGGGCATGTTGAACTGGTATCGCGCATCGCCGCTGCACCCGCCCGAGGCCGATGCACCGTTGCCCGATCTGGACCCGGCCAAGTTCCATGTGCGCGTGCCGACGCTGGTCGTGTGGGGCGAACGGGACGTCGCCCTGCTCCCGGGCATCCTGCTGGGGCTGGAGTCGCATGTGGACGATCTGCGGATCCAGCGGATTGCGGACGCCTCGCACTGGATCGTGCATGAGCGGCCCGCTGCGGTGTTCGCGGCCATCGACGGATTTCTCGGAAAGACGGATTAGACGATGAAGTGGAAAGCAGGAGTTGCGGCCGCCGTCCTGGCGCTGTGCTGGCAGGGTACCCAGGCCGCCGATTGCAGCCGGCCCGCCACGGGGACGGAACGTCTGATCTGTTCCAACGACCGTGTGAGCGAGGCCGACCAGCGGATGGCCTTCGCGTTCTTCCTGGCTTACCGCCGGGCACCGGACGACGCGAGGAAGGACGCCGTCCGGCGCGCACAGCGGACCTGGGAGAAGGAGGTCCGCGATCCCTGCCCGGACGTGCCGTGCCTGCTGCGCGTCTACGAGGAGCGCACGCTCGATCTCGAGCAGAACTGAGCCGCCGGCGGGTCCGGGACAACTCGTCGCGGCGGGAACCGCCCGGACCCCTGCCGGGAAGGAGAATGCATGAAGTACGCCCTGCAGACAGCCGTGCTCCCCGAACTGTCCGCCTCCGAGGTGCTGGAGACGCTGCGGCGTCATGGCTACGACGGCGTGGAATGGCGCGTGCACGAGGAGTATCACGTCGATCCGCGCGCCCTTCCGGACGGCGCCAAGGCGATGGCCAGGGCCGCCGCGGCGCACGGGCTGGAGATCGCGTGTCTCATGGGCTACGCGGCACTGGATGATCTCGATCTGCAGAAGCGCACGGCGGAAGCCTGCGCGATCGCGGGCTGCCGCCGCTATCGTCCGGGCGCCGTGATCTACGACGGCTCGCGCCCGTATCGCCAGTTGTACACGCAGACCGTGGACCGCATCGGCGCCGTCATCGACGCCGTGTCGCCCTTCGGCGTGAAGCCGCTGATCGAAACCCATTTCGGCACCCTCGCACCGAGTCCGTCGGCGGCGTACGCGCTGGTGCGGCACTTCGACTCCGAGCGGATCGGCGTCAATTTCGACCCGGCCAATCAGGCGATCGAAGGCCGGGAGGCGTGGAAGATGGGGCTGGAGCTCCTTGGGCCATACCTCGACTACGTGCACGCCAAGAACGTGGCGTGGGAGCGCCACGAGGGCGGCTGGCGGTGGACCTGGGCACCGCTGAACGGCGGTATGGTCGACTGGACCGAGATGATGAGCGGGCTCTCGAGCGTGGGATACGACGGCTGGGTATCGAACGAGAACTTCTTCGAGGTGCCCCTGCGCACCCGTGGCTTCGCGGGGGAGGACCTCACCCAGTCGTTCGACCGCGCCCGCGACATCGACGAGCGGCTGGCGGCCGATCTGGCGTACTTGAGGCGGTGCCGCGGGGGGTGATCGCGGCCGCACGCAGTGCAGCGGACCGCGAGGGGCTGCCCCAGGTGTTTCGCTAGGGCCGATTGCTCTTCCTGGCCCCCGCCGGTTTTCCCGCACCGGCCGTCGCGGGCTCGGGCGGCGTTCCGGCTCCCGTCACGGGAGCCGGCAGGGTGCCGCCGGTCAGGGGAATGTCCGATTCCTTCAGCTTGCGCAGCACGAAGCTCGACTTGCTGTGCCGGATGCCGGGGATGCGGTAGAGCTTCTCGCGCAGCAGCCGCTCGTAGTCGCGCGTGTCCCGGACGGCGATCCGGATGAAGTAATCGTAGTCGCCGGAGACCAGGAAGGCCTCCAGTACTTCCGGAATCTCGCCCAGGATGCGGCCGAACTCGTAGAGCGTCTCGTCGCTGTGGCTTTCCAGGGTCACCTGGACGATGACCGTTTCGGCGAACCCCACGGCGGTGGGATCGATGCGCACCGTGTAGCCGCGGATCACGCCCTGCGCTTCCATGCGCTTGATGCGGTTCCAGCACGGCGTCGACGACAGCCCCACGCGGGCGCTGATCTCCTGCAGGCTGGTGCGGCTGTCCTGCTGCAGCACGGCCAGTATGGCGAGGTCGAACTTGTCCAGATCCATGGGCGAGGCTCCCTGGGAGAGAAGATCTTTCTGCCTTCCGGCGTGCGGGCTCGGTCTGCCCCGTGTTCCTCATCCCACGGGGCCGGTCGCGGCGCCCGTTGCTCCGGCGCCGGGAGGGCCGTTGCCGGCGGGTCGAGGTGCGGTCGGAAGGAATATCTGCAGGACATCGTATCTCAGAAAAATAGTTCCGAAAATGTCCCGTGACGCGAGGAAAATGAGACGCCTTTTCTTGAGGGCGGCAGGTATCGTTTCATCCGCTGACCCACCTCGACACCGCGCCTGCGGGGGCGAGATCCGAAAAGGAAACACCATGAATGCTTCGACCGCCACCGCGTTCCTCGAGCCGCCCGAGCTGCTCGAGACGGGTGCTTCCGTCACGGGAGCACGCGCGCTTCTGGATGCCCTCCTGGAGCACGGCGTCGAGGTGATTTTCGGCTATCCGGGCGGCGCGATTCTTCCGGTGTACGACGCGCTCTACGACGAGCCGCGCCTGCGCCACGTGCTCGTGCGGCACGAGCAGGCGGCCGTTCACGCGGCCGAGGGCTACGCCCGTTCCACCGGCCGGCCGGGTGTCGTGCTGGTGACCTCCGGTCCCGGCGTGAGCAACACGATCACGGGCCTGCTCGATGCGATGAGCGATTCGGTGCCCATCGTGTGCATCAGCGGTCAGGTGGCGACGTCGCTCATCGGCACCGATGCCTTCCAGGAGTGCGATGCGCTGGGACTTTCCCGGCCCGTGACCAAGTGGAACGCCCAGGTGCGCAGCGCGGCCGAAGTCACCGAACTGGTGGGCAAGGCCTTCCGGGTCGCGACCACCGGCCGTCCCGGCCCCGTGCTTCTCGATTTCCCGAAGGACCTCCAGCTTGCGACCGTGGGGTCGTCCCAGCCCGTGAGTCGCGCGAAGGTCCCGCCCGAGCCCAGGCGGCAGGTGTCGCGTGCACGTCTGGGCGAGGCCGCGGAACTGCTGGCCTGCGCGCGCCGCCCGGTCTTCTAGGGGGGGGGGGCTGGTGAATTCCGGCGAGGCTGCCTGCACGGCATTCGCGCAGCTCGTGGAACGCACGGGCGCACCCTGCACTCTGACGCTGATGGGACTCGGGGCCTTCCCGGCCTCCAGCCCGCAATTTCTCGGCATGCTGGGTATGCACGGCACGCTCGAAGCGAATCTCGCGATGCATCACGCCGACCTCATCGTCTGCGTCGGCGCGCGGTTCGACGATCGCGTCACCGGCAGGCTCGAGGACTTCTGCCCCTACGCTCGCACCGTGCACATCGACATCGACCCGTCGTCCATCAACAAGCGCGTGAAGGCGGACGTGCCCATCGTGGGGGACTGCCGCGAAGCGCTGACCGGGCTGCTCGAAGCCATGGACGAGATCAGGACGCCCGCCCCGTCGCTGGAGCCCTGGTGGGAGCAGATCGAACAGTGGCGTGCGGAAGACAGTCTCGGTTTCGAGCCGAGCACGGAGCACATCCTGCCGCAGCAGCTCATGCGTTCGCTGGCGGGCGCCCTCGAGGGGCGGGATGCCGTCGTGTCCACCGACGTGGGGCAGCACCAGATGTGGGCCGCCCAGTACATCGGGTTCGACCGTCCCGGCCGCTGGCTCACCTCCGGCGGCGCCGGAACGATGGGGTACGGACTGCCTGCCGCGATCGGCGCGCAGATCGCCCACCCCGGTTCCACGGTGGTGTGCGTGAGCGGCGATGCCTCGGTCCTGATGAACCTGCAGGAGCTGTCCACGGCGGCCCAGCACTCGGTGCCGGTAAAGCTCGTCGTGACGAACAACTCGCACATGGGCATGGTCCGCCAATGGCAGGAACTGGTGCATGGCGGCCGCCTGAGTCACAGCTGGACGGCGGCCTTGCCCGATTTCGTGGCCGTGGCGCGAGGCTTCGGCTGGGGTGCGGAACGGGTGGAAGACCCGGCCGACCTCGATGCCGCCATCGCGCGCTGCCTGGCGCATCCCGGCCCGTTCTTTCTCGACGTGGCCGTAGCGCAGCTCGAGAACTGCTTTCCGATGATCCCGGCCGGTTCCGGCCACCATGAAGTGATGCTCGACGCGACGCGCCGCTGGAACGGCTCGCGCGTCACCGACGACCGCCAATCCACCCTCGTGGAATTACCCGTCCGCGAGGGTTGCAGGGCCGCTGCCGAACACAAGGCAACCGGCACCGAGGCTTTTCCAACAGGAGAACACCATGCACGCCGTAACCCTGGACGACAAGTACGTCGCCGATAACGGAAGAATCTATCTGACCGGCATCCAGGCGCTGGTCCGCCTGATGCTGGTCCAGCGCCGGCGCGATCTCGCCGCCGGCCTCAACACCGCGGGATTCGTCTCCGGCTATCGGGGCTCGCCGCTCGGCGGGCTCGACGAGGCGCTGTGGAAGGCGGGCAAGCATCTCGAAGCCCACCATGTGAAGTTCCAGCCGGGCGTGAACGAGGAACTCGCGGCCACGGCCGTGTGGGGCACGCAGCAGGTGCACCTCACCGGCGGTTCGCCGTACGACGGCGTCTTCTCCATGTGGTACGGCAAGGGTCCCGGCGTCGACCGCTGCGGCGATGTGTTCAAGCACATGAACTTCGCCGGCACCGCGAAGCATGGCGGCGTGCTGCTCGTCGCGGGGGACGATCACGGCGCATATTCCTCGACGCTGCCGCACCAGAGCGACCACCTGTTCGCAGCTTCCATGATCCCGGTGCTGTATCCCTGCAACGTGGAGGAATACATCGAGCTGGGTCTGCACGGCATCGCCATGTCGCGCTTCTCCGGGTGTGCCGTGGGCTTCAAGGCGCTGGCCGACACGGTGGAGTCCTCTGCGTCGATCGTCGCGGATCTCACCCAACCGAAGATCGTCCTGCCCGAGAACTTCACGATGCCCGAAGGCGGACTGAACGGCAGGCTCTCCACCGACACGCTGGGCGTGCAGGCGCGCAAGCAGGAAGCGCTGATGCAGGACTACAAGATCTACGCCGCCATCGCGTACGCCCGTGCCAACCGCCTGAACCGCATCACCATCGATTCGCCGCACGCGCATCTTGGAATCATCGCGTCCGGCAAGTCCTACCTGGACGTTCTGGAGGCGCTCGAGGAACTGGGCATTACCGAGCGGGACGCTGCCGAGATCGGTATCCGCCTGTTCAAGGTCGGCATGCCCTGGCCTCTCGAACCGGACGGCGTGCGGGAATTCGCGCGCGGCCTGGAGGAAATCCTCGTGGTCGAGGAGAAGCGCCAGATGGTGGAGTACCAGTTGAAGGAGCACCTGTACAACTGGCACACGGACGTGCGTCCGCGCGTGATCGGCAAGTTCGACGAGCAGGGTGAGTGGGTCGCGCCGCGCGGCAACTGGCTGCTGCCGGCCAAGGGCGACTTCTCCATCGCGCAGATCGCGCGCGTCATCGCGGGCCGCGTCGCGCGGTTCTATCCCAGCGACCGCATCCGCGCGCGGCTGGCGTTTCTCGAGGCGAAGGAGGCGGTGCTCAAGAAGGCCGTGCAGACGCCCACCCGTCCGGCGTGGTACTGCTCGGGCTGTCCGCACAATCGCTCGACGAAGGTACCCGAGGGCAGCCTCGCACTGGCCGGCATCGGCTGTCACGTGATGGCCACGGCCATCTATCCCGAGCACAACAAGACGACCACGCAGATGGGCGGCGAGGGCGCGCCGTGGATCGGCCAGGCGCCGTTTTCCAAGCGCAAGCACGTGTTCGCGAATCTGGGCGATGGCACGTACTTCCACTCGGGGCACATGGCCATCCGCGCCGCCGTGGCTGCGAACGTCGACATGACGTACAAGATCCTCTACAACGACGCCGTCGCGATGACGGGCGGCCAGCCGGTCGACGGCACGATCACCGTGCCGATGATCGCCAACCAGATGGCGGCCGAAGGGGTGAAGCGGATCGCGCTGGTGACCGAGGATCTCTCCCGTTACGCCGACCGCTCGGCCCTGCCTGCACAGGTCACACTGCACGAACGGGGCAGTCTCGACGACGTGCAAAGAGAGTTGCGCGAAGTGAAGGGCGTCTCGGTCATCATCTATGACCAGACATGTGCTGCGGAGAAGCGCCGCCGCCGCAAGAAGGGCGAGTTCCCCACGCCCGACCGGCGCATGTTCATCAACGAAGCCGTGTGCGAAGGCTGCGGCGACTGCGGCGTGAAATCCAACTGCACGGCCATCCTGCCGCTGGAGACGGAATTCGGCCGCAAGCGTCTCATCGACCAGTCGGCGTGCAATCAGGACTTCACCTGCGTGGAAGGCTTCTGTCCGAGCTTCGTGAGCGTGAAGGGCGGCACACCGAAGAAGTCGCGCGCCGCACGTACCGCCGACACGTCCGCGTTCGGCGAATTGCCGGCGCCCGAGTCCGCGAATCTGGACCGGCCCTTCAACCTCCTGATCACGGGCGTGGGCGGCACCGGCGTCATCACCATCGGCGCGCTGCTGGGCATGGCAGGGCACCTGGAGGGCAAGGGCGTGTCGGTGCTCGACATGACCGGCATGTCGCAGAAGAACGGTTCCGTGACCTCGCACGTGCGGATCGCGGCGCAGCAGGCCGACCTGCGCGCGCAGCGCATCGCCACGGGTGAAGCGGACGTGATCCTCGGTTGCGACATGCTGACCGCTGGTGCCGCGGATGCCATTGCCAAGGCGGCACCGGGACGCACGACGGCGATCATCAACGGTCACGAGCAGCCCACGGGCAAGTTCGCGCAGGAACGCGACTGGGCGTTCCCCGATGCCCAGGTCCGCGCGCTGATCGACGAATCGGTCGAAGGCAAGGCTCACTATTTCGACGCGACGCGGATCGCAACAGCGCTGCTGGGCGATTCCATCGCGACCAACCTGTTCATGTTGGGGTACGCGTTCCAGAAGGGGTTGGTCCCGGTGGGGGCGCAGGCGCTGGATCGTGCGATCGAGTTGAACGGCGTTGCCGTCGAAGCGAATCGGCAGGCGTTCCTGTGGGGTCGTCGCATGGCCATCTGGCCGGAACTCGTGGAGAAGGCAGCGACCCCGGCGAAGCCCGTCACGGTGAATCTGCCCCAGTCGCTGGACACTCTGGTCAAGCGGCGGGTGGAGTTCCTCACCGCCTACCAGAACGCGGCATACGCGCGGCAGTTCGAGAGTTTCGTGCAAGGCGTTCGCGAGGCGGAGGCGAAGTTCAACGGCGGTGACCGTATCGCCAAGGCCGTGGCCGGTTCGCTGTTCAAGCTGATGGCGTACAAGGACGAGTACGAAGTCGCGCGGCTCTACTCGAACGGAGACTTCGAGGCGCGCGTCCGTGGTGCGTTCGATGGCGACTACAAGATCACCTATCACCTCGCACCGCCGCTGTTCGCCAAGCGGGATTCGCAAGGGCATCTGGTCAAGCGCGAATACGGCGCCTGGATGAAACCTGCGTTCGGGCTGCTGGCGAAATTCCGGTTCCTCCGGGGAAGTCCGCTCGATCCGTTCGGCAAGACGGACGAACGCCGGACGGAACGGGCGCTCGTCGAGCGGTACCGTTCGTCCGTCTCCGCTGCCTTGCAGAAGCTGCATGCCGGGAACCACGCGTCCGTGCTGGAGCTGGCCCAGCTGCCGGATCAGATCCGCGGCTTCGGGCATGTGAAGGAGCAGGCGCTGAAGGCCGTGCAGGATCGCTGGACCGAACTGGAATCCGTGATCGGAAGTCCCGGGGCGGCTGCGCCGTCGAGCCAGTCTCCTGCCTCTGGCAAGATAGCCGCCTGACGTCAGTCGATGTGCTGCCGCCGCCGGCCGCAGCACCGCGCGACGCATCGTCGATTTGCGCCCGGCCGCGCGGCCGGGCGTTTCTTCATTCAAAGGAGAACCGAGTGAGCAATGCAGCAGTGTGTCCCCGCCTCACCTTCGAGAGCGTGCGGGTGAGAGCGGTGTCGGTCCCTCTGCGCCGCCCGCTCGTGGCGAAGGTCGGCAACTTCGAAAAATGGCCTTTCGTGCTGATCGATGTGCAGACGCGGGAAGGCGTGGTCGGCCGGTCCTACCTGGAGCCCTACGTGGCCAGTTCGGTCCGCTACGTGGCGGGCGCGATCGAAGACCTGGCGTCACGTCTGGCGGGCAAGCCGCTCGCGCCGCTCGACGCCTTCCGCGACAACATCGGCGCGCTGCATCTGCTGGGCAGGCAGGGCATCAGCGTGATCGCGACGGCCGGTCTCGACATGGCCATCTGGGACGCCTTCGCGCGTGCTGCGGGTCTGCCTCTGTGCGTGCTGCTCGGCGGCACGACCGGCAAGGTGCGGGCGTACAACACGAATGGCCTCTGGCTCATTCCGCTGGACCGTCTCGAAGCCGAAGCGGCTTCGCTCGTGGCCGAAGGCGGGTTCGAGGCCATCAAGCTGCGCCTGGGCCGGCCGACGCTGCAGGATGATCTCGACGCCATCGCGGCCGCGCGCCGCGGAGCGGGCAAGGACATCAAGCTGATGGTGGACTTCAATCAGGGTCTTGCCTACGGCGAGGCGATGTTGCGGCTGCAGGCGCTGGATGACCAGGGCTTGTACTGGTTCGAAGAGCCGGTCGTGTTCGACAACTACGAGGGGTCCGCCCGTCTCGCGCGCGAACTGAAGACGCCCGTGCAGATCGGCGAGAACATCTACGGCCCGCGCGAGTTCTACAAGGCGGTGACGGCGCAGGCCGCGGACCTCTACATGCCTGATCTCATGCGGATTGGCGGAGTGACGGGATGGATGCGGTCCGCCGCCATCGCAGGCGCGGCCGGGGCGCCGTTGTCGAGCCACCTTTACCCGATCGTGTCCTCGCATCTGCTGCGCGTCAGCGAAACCGCCGACTGGCTCGAAGCGAGCGACTGGGCCAATCCCATCCTCGCCACTCCCCTGGAGGTCAAGGACGGATACGCTATGGTTCCCGACACCCCGGGAAGCGGGATCGACTGGAACGAGGAGGCCGTGAAGCGTCTGGCGCTGTAGCGCCAGCCTGCCGCGCGCCGTGCATGCGGCGCGCGCCGCCTCCTTATCCGTGGTGCCCGCTGCCCACCCTCAGGAAGAAACATGACACGGATCGCGGTACTGGACGATTGGCAGCGCGTGGCCCGGTCGAGTGCGGACTGGACAGCGCTGGAGCAGCGCGCGGCCGTGACGTTCTTCGAACGTCCACTGGAGGCAGGAGAACTCGCGACCACGCTTGCCGGGTTCGACATTCTCGTCATCATGCGGGAACGGACCCACTTCCCCGCCTCGCTCATCGAGCAGCTGCCGCGGCTCAGGATGATCTGCCTGACGGGAGTGCGCTCGGGCACGCTCGCCATCGATGCCTGCACGGCCCGAGGCATCGTCGTGTCGAACACCGGCAGCCAACGTTCGGATGCGACGACCGCCGAGATGGCGTTGTCGCCCCTGCTCGCGGCCGCGCGGCACGTGCCTGCGGCCGATCGGAACGTCCGCGCCGGACGGTTTCAGGAATCGGTGCCGCTCGGGGACGTTCTGGAGGGCCGCACGCTGGGCGTGCTGGGCCTGGGCAAGATCGGCACTCGTCTGGCGCGCTATGGCGCGGCCCTGGGCATGAACGTCGTGGCCTGGAGTCCCAATCTCACCGAAGAACGCGCGGCGGCTGCGGGCGCTCGGCTGGTGGGTAAGGGCGAGTTCTTTGCGACCTCCGACGCTGTGACGATCCATCTGGTGCTGTCCGACCGTACGCGCGGAATCGTGGGCCGTTCCGAACTTGGCGCCATGAAGCCGGGCGCCATCCTGGTCAACACTTCGCGCGGACCGCTCGTGGACGAGGCGGCCCTGGTGGAACGGCTGCAGGAGGGAATACTTCGTGCCGGACTGGATGTCTACGACCGCGAGCCGCTTCCCCAGGGTCACCCCCTGTTCTCCCTTCCCAATGCCGTACTGAGTCCGCATCTGGGCTACTGCACCTCGGAGGTCTACGGGCAGTTCTACCGCGAAGCCGTCGAGGATGTGCTCGCGTATCTCGACGGCAAGCCGATCCGTGTGATGAACCCCGTTGTTCTTGCCGGCGGCGTCTGACACCTCCCGGGCCGGGTGCCGGGAGGTGTCAGGCGCCGTGGAACTGCAACTGTCGAGAAACGGCACAGCGGCTGCTGCGTTGTTCTCGAGCGCGTGCATCCTCGAAGGGATCTTCCTCCTGCGCAGGTACCTCGCGAATGCATTGACCCGTTTGCGGCACGGCCTATGCATTCGCCATCGCGCCACAAGTCCAATCCTCTTCTCTTCCCGCTGACGCGAGCGCCGGTCGCACTGGGCGCCCGTGATTCTTGACAGCGGCCTCGACCGTTGCGTGCGGACCGCCAGCCGATTGACGCGGCGGTCACCGGCGCCCGTGCGCACGAGGAGACCTCCCATGCTTGCCGATGCCACCCGTCCCTCCGGACGGCCGTTTCCCATTCCGGCTTTCTCCCACGCGCACCGCCGTTGGTGCGCGGCGTTCCTGCTTCTTGCAGCCATGAACGCACACGGATTCACGTTCGTCGGTGACCGGCGGATCGCCGATCCGGCCATTGCCGGAGCGTTCATTCCGGCGCCGCTCTACTGGGCCGTACTGGCCGTCCGGGACCTGCAGGGGCTCCCCGATCCGAACGCTTAACGTGACGTTCAACACGGCCGCCGGTTTCGCCGTCGCAGCGGCCGACCAGCCCGCGGTGATGCGTGCCGTGGCCACCTGGGACAACCGAGCGCCCATTCTCGGCGCCGACAACCTGACGTTCTTTCCAGCGGGCCTGCCCGCCGGCACGCCGGTCAAGGTCCTCGGCGGGCAGACGTTCGATCTCGAGACGATCCTCGTCCACGAAATGGGACACGCGATCGGGCTGGGGCATCCCAACTTCGCCGACCGTGCCGTCGGTCCTGTCGTTCCCGGGCCCGTGACGCGCTTCACGGCCAGCACGCTCGGCGCGAACGGCCGCATCGACGCGGCGGGAAGGGACGGCCGTGTCGGCAACTTCGACGACAACCGCGGCGATGACCTGTCCCTGCACCTCGTGGACCGCGACAACAATCCGTTCAATGCCTTCAATGGAGTCATCGACAAGTCCACGTTCACCATGGACGGACCGTTCGCGACCGGCGGATTCGCGCAGACGCCGACACGCGAGGTTGCGGCGGCGGGGCGGGCGGCGACCGGCTTCAACGCGATCCGCGACCTGGAGGCGCTCATGGTGCAAGGTGCGCGTCCGCTGGAAGTCCAGCGCGAGCTGACCCGAGACGATCTGCATGGCATGAGCTACCTGCAGAGCGGACCGGACCAGTTGAGCGGCGGACGCTTCGCCGCCGACGACTATGTGTTCAGCCTGGTGTTCAACGCGGCGGGCGTCGCGAGCGCAGCGGGCGCGGTTCCGGCCGGGGTGCAGATCCTCGTCAACAACATCGCGCTCGCACCCCCGCTGGGGCGGACCGTGTTCGCACGCCCGTTCGCCTCGGCCATCGTGGAGTACGACATCGACGACGAGACCGGGCAGGCCATCGCCCAGACCGACATCTGGCTGGACGGTCCGTTGGAGAGCGCCGGTACGACGATCCAGTTCGTCGACGTGACGCTCTATGACGCCTTCGGTCCGACCGTCGTGCAGGTGCCTGAGCCCGGATCGATCTTGTTGTTGGTGGCGGGTCTGACTCTCGTCGTACAACGTCGGGCGCGACGAGTCGCCAATGCGCGGGCCTCGAAAAAAAAAAAAAAAAAAAAAAAAAAAAAAAAAAAAAAAAAAAAAAAAAAAAAAAAAAAAAAAAAAAAAAAAAAAAAAAAAAAAAAAAAAAAAAAAAAAAAAAAAAAAAAAAAAAAAAAAAAAAAAAAAAAAAAAAAAAAAAAAAAAAAAAAAAAAAAAAAAAAAAAAAAAAAAAAAAAAAAAAAAAAAAAAAAAAAAAAAAAAAAAAAAAAAAAAAAAAAAAAAAAAAAAAAAAAAAAAAAAAAAAAAAAAAAAAAAAAAAAAAAAAAAAAAAAAAAAAAAAAAAAAAAAAAAAAAAAAAAAAAAAAAAAAAAAAAAAAAAAAAAAAAAAAAAAAAAAAAAAAAAAAAAAAAAAAAAAAAAAAAAAAAAAAAAAAAAAAAAAAAAAAAAAAAAAAAAAAAAAAAAAAAAAAAAAAAAAAAAAAAAAAAAAAAAAAAAAAAAAAAAAAAAAAAAAAAAAAAAAAAAAAAAAAAAAAAAAAAAAAAAAAAAAAAAAAAAAAAAAAAAAAAAAAAAAAAAAAAAAAAACCCGATCTCATTGTCCGGAGGGCGCCTCAGCCGAGCTTCACCACCTCGGTGATGTCCACCCCTGGCAACGCGCTTTCGATGAGTGAGGAGATCTGATCCGCCGCACCGGGCGCAAGTCCCGCGCCCGGATGCCGGACGGTGGCCGACGACAGCAGTCCCCGGCGGCGCAGGATCTCCTTCCGCACTGCCACACCGGGCTGCTGTTCGAAGACGATCAGCGGGAGGAATCGCGTATAGAGCGTACGTGCACGGGCCCAGTCCCCGGCTCGTGCCGCCTTCACCATGGCGATCAGCACCTCGGGGAACGCGAAGCCCGTGTTGAAACCGTCGCCTCCGGCCTCGAGGTCGAAGAGCCCGTAGAGCGCGCCCAGTCCGGTCATGATGCTCAACGGGTGCTCGGCCAGCGCCTGGCGCAGCGCGCGCAGCTTGGGGGGCGTGGGCACGGCTTCTTCCTTGATGCCCGCGATGTTGGGGACTTCCCGCGCGATTCGCGCGAGCAGGGGCACGGGCATGTGCACGGCGGTCGATGCCGGATGGTCCTGGACGACGACCGGAATCGGCGAGGCGGTGCACACCCGGCGGAAATAGTCGAAGACGCGTTCGTCGTTGGGCACCGGTTCGGCCGAGGGCGCCACCATCACCGCGGACGCGCCGGACTCGGCCGCCATGGCAATGAGATCGATGGTGGCCTGGGTTCCGGGATGGCTGGAGCCGACGATCACTGGCATGCGGCCCGAAGCTGCCTTGACCGCCGTTCGCACGGCCCATTCACGGTCGCGGTCGGACAGCCGGTTGGATTCTCCGAGGACTCCCAGCACCGTGACACCATCGGCGCCCGCATCAGCCATGAAGCGGACGAGCCAGTCGAGGGATTGCAGGTCGAGGGATTCGTCGGGCAGGAAGGGCGTGGCGAGAATCGGCACGACGCCGCTGAACTGGAAGGCGTTTGTCATGGCGCCGATTCTGCAGCGGGGAGGCGTGCGTGTAAATCCGCGATGTCCTGCGCTTGCGCGGCCGGGATGCCCGTGTCCCGATCGGCGCTGCGGTTGGTCGGGGCGAAGCGCTGTGTTCAAATACCCCGGCAACGTTCGACCCATGCCACGGGCCGCGCGGTATCCGGATTCCCGCGAGGGCCCGGCGCGAGCGGGCGGCGACGGACCCGGACTTGCGTCGCGGCCGTATCTTCCGGCCGGACCTGCCCAGAACGATTTCAAGGAGGAACTCACACGATGGATATGCCGGAGAACCGGTTCAAGCGGGCCCTGAAGTCGGGCTCCGCCCAGTTGGGATGCTGGCTGAGCCTGGGCAGTCACGCTGCTGCGGAAATCGCGGCGGGCGCAGGTTTCGATTGGCTGTTGATCGACATGGAACACGCACCCAACGAGTTGCCCTCGGTGCATGCGCAGCTTCACGCGGCCGCGGCCTACCCCGTGGCGACGATGGTGCGACCTCCCTGGAACGACACGGTGGTGGTGAAGCGGCTGCTGGATCTGGGCGTCCAGACCCTGCTGATCCCGTTCGTGGAAACGGCCGAGGAGGCGCGCCGGGCCGTGGCCGCGACCCGTTACCCGCCGGGAGGCGTCCGCGGCGTGTCCACGAATTCGCGCGCCAACCGGTTCGGACGCGTGCGCGACTATTTCGCGCGCGTGGAGGAGGAGATGTGCGTCCTGATCCAGATCGAGTCGAAGCGGGGCGTGGAGAACTTGAGCGAGATCGCGAAGGTGGAAGGACTCGATGGCATCTTCATCGGCCCCCAGGATCTCGCGGCCGGCTACGGTCACCTGGGAAATCCGGGGCATCCGGAAGTGCAGGAGGTCATCGCGGCGGCGATCGACAAGATCCGGGCAGGGGGCAAGGCGGCCGGCATCCTTGCCTTCGCGGAAGCCGACGCCAAGAAGTGGATCGCACACGGCGCCGATTTCGTGGCCGTCACGTCGGACCAGTTTCTCCTGGCGCGCGACACGACGGCGACGCTGGCCAAGTTCAGGCCTTAGGAGCGCGGCCTTCGCCCGTCAGAAGTTGAACCCCACGCCGGCCCGCACGACCCACGGGCTGGCGTATGGCGCGGGACTCGCGTAGCTGGAATAGCTGAGGTTGTAGAGAACCATCGCGAAAAACGACGCGTTCCGTCCCAGCGGCTGGGAGATGCCGCCGCCGGCCAGGACGCTCGACACGCCCGTGCGTTCCTTGCTTGCGCCGCGGTAGTACTCGAAGTTGAGGTATTCGTATTCACCATGCACGAACAGCGGTCCGGCGATGCGGTACCGCGTGAAGACGTTCGAACCGTAGTCCGTGGTCGACAGATCCCGGCCGAAACGATCGTCGTTGCGGTAGCGGTACTGCAGTCCCGCACCGACCGACCACTCGTCGGTGATGCGATAGCCCGCGAACGGCGATATGTTCACGTACGAGATGTCGCCGAACCCGACGCCCACTCCGCCTCCGAAGTACCATCGGCCCAGGTTGCCGCCAAGGGATACCTGCGCGGCCGCAGGCGCGGCCATGGCGGCCCCCAGGGCGATGACGCCGATCGATTTCCAGCAGTGGTTCATGCGTGTCTCCCGGTTGCGCGCCTCGTGGAGCGGTTGGATCGTCCGGGAAGCGGCATGGGCTCCCCTCGAACGAGCATACGCGAGTCCGACCCGGGATCAGCGGGCAGGTTCCGTGCATGCCCATCGGGCCGCACGCTCCGGATGGGACTGCTGGAGGAATCGCCGCAGCAGCAGCACGGCCGCGATGGACAGAGCCACGGCGAATCCGGCCCAGAATCCCGCGGCGCCCTGTCCCAGCGGCACTGCCAGCACCCAGCCCAGCGGCAAGGCGAGGGCCCAGTAGGCGCCCAGGGTCACGGCCGTGGGCCAGCGGTTGTCCAGCAGCGCACGCAGCGCGCCCAGGCTGACCGATTGCACGCCGTCGAAGACCTGCATGAGGCCCACAGCGACGAACATGGAACTGGCGATGCCGATCACCGAGGCATCGTCCACGAACGTCCGCGCAATCCGTTCTCCGCCTGCGAGCAGCAGAACGGAGATCGCGACCGTCCAGAGCGTGACCAGCCCGATGGCGGCCATTCCGATGGGGCGGACACGCCGGGACTCGCCGGCCCCCACCGCCTGGCCGATGCGCACAGCCACGGCTCCCGCCATCCCGAGCGGCAGCATGTAGACGACGGAGGCGACGCTGAAGACGATCTGGTTGGCGGCGAGGGCGGCGGCACCCAGGAGGCCGATGAAGACGCCGGCCACCGACAGGGCACCGCCTTCGGCGAGATATTGCAGTCCCATGGGGAAGCCCTCGCGGGACTGCTCCTGCAGGCCCTTCCGCAGCACGCTCACGCGGTGCCGGAAGTGCGCCATCGACGGGGCCAGGTGCCAGTGTGCGATGAAGCAGCACAGCGAGGCGCACTCGGCCGCGAGCGTCGCGAGCCCGGCGCCCGTGAGTCCGAGCCGCGGCACGCCCCACGCGCCGCGGACCAGGGCATAGCTCAGCGGGACGTTGACCACCACGGCGACGAACATCCACATCACGCCCGTCCAGGGGCGGTCCACGGCATCGAGCGTCTGCTTGTAGACGAGGTTCACGCTGTAGGGCACCAGCAGCAGCGCCATCGCGATCCAGTAGGGCGCGATGCCCTGCACGACTTCGACGGGCTGGCCCATGACGGGCAGCAACGGCAGCAGTCCGATCATCGTGGCCGCGCACCCCGTGCCGATGGCGAAGCCGAGCCAGCGGCCGTGCGCCAGCACGCGTGCGACACGTGGGTGATCGCCTGCGCCGAACGCGCGCGCCACGAGAATTCCCACCGGCGTGAGAAAGCCATACAACGCGGCCCACAGGACGACGATCACGCTGGCGGTCAGCGATGCGCCAGCCAGGGCGACGGCGCCGAGCGGTCCCAGCATCCAGGTGTCGGTGATCATCAGCATGGACGAAGCGGTCAGTCCGGCCACCAGAGGCACGGCGAGCCGGACGAGTCCCGGCAGTTCGGTCCTGGCATTCGAAGTCGGAGTCATGGCAGCACACGGTCAGGGTTTGATTGCAGAGGCGAGGCGAAGTATGGTGTCAACATTGGCCTTGCGATCTGGCAACATCGTTCGGCAGGCGTTGACAATGCGGGGAGACGACACGTGAGCGAGAACGTGCCGCTGATGCGGACCTTTTGCGAAGTCGCCGCGAGCGGCAGCTTCAGCCGCGCTGCGCGGACGCTGGGAGTATCGCGCGCGGCCGTGTCGGGGCAGATCGCCAGGCTCGAATCGCGGATGGGTGTGAGGCTCTTCCGGCGCACCACGCGCTCGGTGGCCATGACCGAGGAGGGCGAGCGCTATGCCGGAAAGGTGCGCGACATCCTCGACAGGATCGACGCGCTTGAGAACGAGTACGCGGATCGCTCGGGCGAGATATCGGGGGCGCTGACGGTGGAGGTGCCGGAGTTCTTCGGCACGCGGGTGCTGTCCTCCCGGTTGCCGGAATTCCTCGATGCCCATCCGCGTGTGAGCCTCGACCTCGTGCTGAACGACCGCGTGGACGCGATCGCGAATGCGGATGCGGACGTTTTCGTGAGGGGTGTGCTGCCGCCATCGAGCCACCTGAAGTTCCGCCGGCTGGGTGGCTACCGGCTCATCACGGCGGCGAGCCCGGCCTACCTCGCGAGGCACGGCGTGCCGCAGCACCCGCGGGACATTGCCCGCCACGCGACGGTCGACTACATCAACTCGGCGTCGGGCAAGCCCTTCGACTGGGAATTCGAGGTGCCCGGAGAACCGCGCGGGCGCAAGCTGGTGATCCCCGCGCAGGGACGTCTTTGCTGCAACAACTCCGATGCGTGCGTTGGCGCCGCCATGGCCGGCTTCGGTCTCGTGAGCGACGTCGACCACATGCTGCAACCGCTGTTCGACAGTGGCGCGCTGGTGCCGGTGATGCCGAGGTGGCTCTCGCCCGAGTATTCGCTCCACGCGCTGTGGCATCCCGGCAAACCGGTGGCTCCACGGGTGACGGCCTTCGTCGACTTCCTGGTCGCGATCTCCAGGCGTCCGTCATAATTCCGTCGAATCCCTCCTTCCGGAGCCGTCCCCATGCCACGAATCCGAATCGAACGTCTTGAAGACCTGGAGGCCAGGGTCGGCGAGGAACTGGTCGTGAGCGACTGGCTGGACGTGACGCAGGAGAGGATCGACCTCTTCGCCGAGGCGACCGGGGACCACCAGTGGATTCACGTGGACGTGGAACGGGCGACGCGGGAATCGCCTTTCGGCGGACCGATCGCGCATGGCTACCTCACACTGTCGTTGCTCGCGAAATTCGCCTTCGATTCGTTCGAGTTCGCCTCCTCGCGGATGGGCGTCAACTACGGGCTCAATCGCGTGCGCTTCACCCAGCCCGTGCCGGCTGGCTCCCGCATCCGTGCCCACTTCACCCTTGCCCGGTTCGAACGGGTGCAGGGCGGGGTGCAACTGGTGTTCGCCGTGACGATGGAACGGGAGGGCAGCGACAAGCCGGTGATGGTCGCCGAGACGGTATCCCGGCGTTACGACTGAAGGACCCGCGGCGCGAGGCTTGCGTTTTCGAGCCTCGTGGAGAGCCACGCGGCCGCGTCGCGCAATGCGGCGCCCGGAATGTCGTGGCCGGTTGCGTACTCGCGATAGTCGAGGTCCATGCCGGCATCGAGGAGGAAGCTTCGGACCCCTCGGGCACGGGCGACCGGCACGACGTCGTCGAGGACGCCATGACCCAGCAGCAGCGGCTTGCCCTTCAGCAGGTCGCGGCGCGCGACTCGTCCGGAGATCTGCGGCAACAGCCGCGCGCCGAAGGCCATCGCGCCGGCGTAGCGGCCCGGATCGCTGAGCAGCAGCGACAGTGCCATGGTGGCCCCCTGGCTGAACCCCAGCAGATACACGTTGGCAGGATGCGCGCCCCGCTCCCGGACGATCTCCGACACGAAGCGGGCGAGCACGTCGCGGCTTGCGGCTTCCTGCTCTTCGTCGATCATGGCACCCGAGGCGGTGTAGGCCGTGCGATACCACGCAAACCCTCCGGCCCCGTTCTGGAATGGCGCACGTACCGACACCATGCAGCAGCGGCCGTCGAGGTAGGGGGTCAGCCCCAGCAGATCGTGCTCGTTGCTGCCGGCGCCGTGCAGCAGCACGAGCAGGGGCGGGGGGCCCAGCAGCGCCTCGCTCGGCTGCACCATCTCATAGGTGAGGCCCGCGATGTCGTCCGGTCTCAACGTCGCAATCAGCGAGAAGTTGTTCGAATCCGTCATGGAGGGAGCATCACACGTCCTGTCCCGCGTCGAGGCGGTCTGCGCCGAAGACATAGGCGTCCATGCCGACCACGCCGAACGTGACCCCCGCGTGCAGCCGCTCGTGCCGCGGGGCCACAGAGGCGGCGCCCAGGGCGACGTGCAGGGGAAGAAGGTGCTCCTCGGTCGGATGGGCGCGCGCCGCATGCGGGGCCTGGGTCCGGTAGGCCCGGAGCGCGGCGTAGTCGCGCGCCGCAATCCGGTCCGCCATCCAGGTCCGGAACGCATTCACGTAGGGGGCCTCACCGGTGTCCTCCGGCAGCATGCGGAACTCGGCAAGATTGTGCGTGATGCTCCCGGAACCCATGATCAGCACGCCCTCATGAGCGAGAGGCGCCAGTGCCTCGCCGAGCGCCCAGTGGTGATCCGGGCCCAGGTGCGTCTGGACGGACAGCTGCGTGACCGGTACGCCGGCGTCGGGGAACAGATGCAGAAGCGGCACCCACGCGCCATGATCCAGCCCCCGTGTCGGGTCGATGCCGGTGTCGAAGCCCGCCGCGGCAAGGCAGCCTCGCACCCGTTCGGCGAGATCCGGTGCGCCGGAGGCGCCGTAGCGGATGGAGTACAGGGCGGGCGGGAAGCCGTGGAAGTCGTGGATGGTGTCGGGGCGAGCCGCTGCGGACACCGAGGGCGCCGCCGTTTCCCAGTGCGCTGACACCACGAGCACGGCCCGGGGCCGGGGCATACGCTCACCCAGCTGTGCCAGCCGGGCACCCGTCTGCCCCGGGTCCATTGCCAACGTCGGAGCCCCGTGCGAGACGAACAGGGTGGGCAAGGGGCGCATGACGGGATCGACCTCTCCAGAAACAGCCGGAAAACCTGATCCGATTGGACCACATTCGGCCAGTGCCGGAAAGGCGGCGCGGCGCGAGCGGGCCATGTCGGCTGTGCTATGGTCGGATCAACCAGGGAGGATGGCGTGGCGCGTGACGACTACCGCTTCGCTCACCGCATGCGGGTCAGGTGGGCCGAGGTCGACAAGCAGGGCATCGTGTTCAACGGGCACTATCTGATGTACTTCGACGTGGCCATCACCGAGTACTGGCGCGCGGCCGGAGTGCCCTATCCGCAGGGCCTCATCGAGCACGGAAGCGATCTGTACGTGGTCAAGTCCACTGTCGAGTACCACCGTTCAGCGGAGTACGACGACGAGATCGACGTGTGCGCCCGGGTCGCTCGTATCGGCAGGTCCAGCATGAACTTCGCGCTCGAGATCCATCGGGGCGGCGACCATCTTGTGAGTGGCGAGGTGGTCTACGTCAATGCCGATCCGGAAACGCGCCGCTCGGCGCCGGTGCCGGAGTTCCTGCGACAGGCCGTCGCGGCTCTGGAAGGGCGCGATCCGTCGGTCTGAGCCAGGGCCCCTGCGCGGGTTTCCTCTTCGGCATCGCACGCCCGCGCCGCCATTGGAGCCGTACCCATGGCCCGAAGAGCGGGGGCGCGCACGTCCCGCCTGCGGCGCCACCGTGCACATCGACCGGACCTTCCCTAGAATGCGGGTCAGCCGGAAGCTTGCGTCTCGCCCCGTGCGGCCTGCCAGGACGAACCGCATCGGCGTATATCCCCGGCACGCCACACGAGGCGTGCATCGTCGGCAACAACCAGGACAACGCTCACATGGATTTCGAATTCTCCACCAAGGTCAAGGAATTGCAGGCGCGCGTGTCTGCATTCATGCAGGAACACGTCGTACCGAACGAGAACCGCTTCTTCGAGGAGATCGACGCCAACCGCAAGGCGGGCAATGCGTGGGTTCCGACGAAGATCATCGAGGAGATGAAGGTGAAGGCGCGGGCCGCGGGATTGTGGAACCTCTGGCGGCCGAAGGATCACGGCGGCGATCTCACCAATCTCGAGTACGCCACCTTGTGCGAGATCATGGGCCGGATCACGTGGGCGCCCGAGGTGTTCAACTGCTCGGCACCCGATACCGGGAACATGGAAGTCCTTCTGCGGTACGGCTCGCCCGAACAGCAGAAGCAGTGGCTGACGCCGCTCCTCAACGGTGAGATGCGTTCGGCCTTCCTGATGACCGAGCCGGAGGTGGCCTCGTCGGACGCCACCAACATTCAGTGCCGGATCGAGCGCGTCGGCGACGAGTACGTGATCAACGGCAAGAAGTGGTGGTCGTCGGGCGCCGGCGATCCCCGCTGCAGGATCTACATCGTGATGGGCAAGACCGATCCGGACAATGCGGACCGGCACAAGCAGCAGTCGATGATCCTGGTGCCGGCCGATGCCAAGGGCGTCACGGTCCTGCGCCCCCTGAGTGTGTTCGGTTACGACGACGCACCTCACGGCCACATGGAGGTACTGCTCGAGAACGTGCGTGTGCCCGCATCCAATATGTTGCTCGGCGAGGGCAGGGGGTTCGAGATCGCGCAGGGCCGGCTGGGACCGGGCCGGATCCACCACTGCATGCGGATCATCGGTCAGGCAGAGCGTGCCCTGGAACTCATGTGCAAGCGCCTTTCGTCGCGCGTCGCTTTCGGCAAGCCGGTGTCCGAACAGAGCGTGTGGCACGAGCGGATTGCCGAGTCCCGCTGCATGATCGAGCAGGCCAGACTGCTGACCCTCCAGGCGGCCTTCATGATGGACACGGTCGGCAACAAGGCTGCCCGCGCGCAGATCGCCATGATCAAGATCGTCGCGCCCAACATGGCGCAGAAGATCATCGACTGGGCGATCCAGGCGCATGGCGGCGGCGGAGTCTGCGATGACTTCCCGCTCGCCTGGATGTATGCATGGAACCGGACCCTGCGTCTGGCGGACGGTCCGGACGAGGTTCACCGCAACCAGTTGGCCAAGCTCGAACTGAGAAAGTACAGCCACCGCTAGCGCCTACGGCCGGGGTGTACGCGATGCTGCGCATCGCACGTGCACCTCGGCCGAGTATCGATTCGCGCGTTCACGCGAATCGAATTCACCCCCGATGTACCCCTCAACCCCGCAGTCAGAGAAAAAGCTTGGGACGGCCCGGCGCTTGGTCTCCCGCCGCGGGCGCCCGCGCGCGCGCGGGGGGGCGCCCCCCCGGCGGGGAGGCGGGCGGCCGGCCGGCCCCCCCCCCGCCGGGGAAGAGCTTGGGGCCCACTCAAACTGGATCGGATCGGCGTTCTCGGAACCACCGTCTTCAGTCTGATTGAACTTCCATATTGAAGTGCCGCAAGCGGTCTCGGCCCGAACCGCGCCCGGGGACGGGAGAACCTCCCGGCGGAGCGACGCCAAGAATTCCTCGCTCCAATCGTTTGTCCAAGGGCGATGTTGCGATGCAACAAGAGTGCAAGTCGCTGATTGGGTGACGAATCGATCGACGCGTTCGAAACGCAACCTGGACAGCGGTTCCCGCTCTCGCTATATCGCCAAAAACATAAAGCTTTTCAAGGCGTTTGGTGACAGGGAAAGTGTTGAAAGGGTTTTTGAGTTCGTGTAACGTCCCGCCGTCTTGCAACTGCTGTTGGTAGGACGCGCAGTTAACCAACTAACCTCACGTTTCTGACCGGAAGGGGGAGTTTCCAAATGGCGATCTCTTTTAACCTCAACGGGAAGCAGGCGAGCGTTGATGTCGCACCCGACACACCGCTCCTCTGGGTCCTTCGCGATACCTTGGGCATGACCGGCACGAAGTTCGGTTGTGGCAAGGCGCTCTGCGGTGCCTGTACCGTGCACCTGAATGGACAGGCCGTCCGGTCCTGTCAGACCCCCATCGGTTCGGTGATGGGTCAGAAAGTCACCACCATCGAAGGTCTGGCTGCAACGCACCCCATCAAGAAGGCCTGGGTTGCCCTGGATGTACCCCAGTGCGGCTACTGCCAGCCCGGCCAGATGATGCAGGCTTCCGCTCTGCTCGCTAACAACAAGAGCCCCAACGACGCCGATATCGATGCCTGGATGTCCGGCAACATCTGCCGCTGCGGCACCTACCCCCGCATCCGCGCTGCTATCAAGGCCGCGGCCAAGGCTTAATCGAGGAGGCATAGACCATGGAAAACATCAACGTGCCAGCTCGTCGTGAATTCCTGAAGGCTTCCGCTGCCGTCAGCGGTGGCCTCGCACTCGGTTTCTACCTGCCCACCGCTTCCAAGCTTGCCGAAGCCCAGGCAGCCACCCACTCGCCCAACGCGTGGGTCAAGATCGGCACCGACAACACCATCACGATCATGTGTGCCCGGTCCGAAATGGGCCAGGACGTCTACACGTCCATGCCGATCCTGGTGGCCGAAGAACTCGAAGTCGACATCAACAAGGTGAAGGTGGAGTTCGCTCCTCCCGCCGAGGCCTACATCAACGCTCTGCTCGGCGGTCAGCTCACCGGGGGTTCCACCTCCGTTCGCGATGGCTGGGAAAAGCTTCGCAAGGCAGGCGCCTCCGCCCGCATGATGCTCGTGAACGCCGCTGCCCAGCAGTGGGGTGTCGACGCCGCTCAGTGCAAGGCCGTTGGCGGTGCAGTGTCCGGCCCTGGTGGCAAGCGTGCCACCTACGGTCAGCTCGCCGAAGCCGCGTCCAAGCTGGAAGTGCCGAAGGAAGTCCCGCTGAAGCCTGTTTCCGAGTTCAAGCAAGTCGGTAACGCCAAGCAGAAGCGCCTGGACACGCCCGCCAAGGTTGCCGGTACCGCCACGTTCGGTATCGACGTTCGCGTGCCCAACATGCTGTACGCCGCCGTTGCCATGCCTCCCATGATGGGCGGCAAGGTCGGCAGCTACGACGACACGCGCGCCAAGGCGATGCCGGGCGTGAAGGCTGTCGTTCAGTACAGCCGCGGGGTTGCCGTGGTCGCCGATTCGTACTGGCAGGCCAAGAAGGCGAAGGACCTCCTGGAGATCACCTGGGACGAAGGCCCGAACGCCAACAACGACATGCGCAAGGTGTGGGCAGGTCTGAAGGAAGCCTCCCAGCAGGCCGGCGCGGTGTTCCGTGAGGCAGGCGACGCCGACGGCGCGATGAAGGATGCCGCCAAGGTATACGAAGCCACCTACGAACTGCCGTTCCTGTCGCACTCGCCGATGGAGCCGCAGAACACGGTGGCCGACGTGCGTGCCGATGGTGCCACGATCATCACCCCGACCCAGTTCCAGCAGCTGGTTCCGTTCGTCGTGGCCGGCGCCACGGGCCTCAAGCCCGAGCAGATCACGGTCATCACGACCTTCCTCGGTGGTGGTTTCGGCCGCCGCGTGGAAGTCGACTACACGATCGACGCCGCCGAAATCTCCAAGGCAGTCGGCGCTCCGGTGAAGATGGTCTGGAGCCGCGAAGACGACATGACGCACGACTCCTATCGTCCGGGCGGGATCTACAAGGTCGCGATGGGCGTGGACAAGGCCGGCAAGCCGGTTGCCTATCGTTATCACGGCACCAGCCCCTCCATCTCGGCGCGTCTGTTCCCCAGCATCGTGAAGGACGGCATCGACCCGTTCGCGGTCGAAGCCATCGACAACTTCCCGTATGCCGTGCCCAACCACAAGCTCACGTACCAGATGCACGACTCGGGCATCACCCCGGGTTACTGGCGTGGCGTGTCCCACAACCTGAACTGCTACGTCGTTGAAGGTTTCATCGACGAAGTGGCTCATGCGGTGGGCAAGGATCCGATCCAGTACCGCATCGACAACCTGGAGTATCAGGGCGAGAAGCACAAGTGGTCGGGTCTGTCTGCCGGCGTGCCGGTCGGTGGCCGTCTCAAGGCGGTCCTCGAGCAAGTTCGCAGCAAGGCGGGCTGGGGTGCCAAGATGCCGGAAGGCAAGGGCATGGGCGTGGCCTCGATGGAAGGCTACAACACGGTCATGGCCTGCGTGGCCGAGATCAGCGTGTCCAAGAACTACGACGTGACGGTCGAGAAGGTCACCTACGTCGTGGACGCGGGTCCGCTGATTCACCCCGACCAGGCGGCTGCCCAGATGGAAAGCTGCACGATCTTCGGTCTTTCGGCTGCCCTCTTCGGTGAAATCACCGTCAAGAACGGTGGTGTCGAGCAGACCAACTTCGACGGCTACCGTGTCGTTCGCATGAACGAAGCGCCGAAGACGATCAGCCTGAACTGGGTTCCCGCCGCCAAGGACCAGCCTCCCGGCGGTCTCGGCGAGCCCGCGACGGCTGTCGTGGCTGCTGCGGTCGGCAACGCGATCTTTGCCGCCACTGGCATCCGCGTGCGCCGTCTGCCGTTCACGCCCGAGAACATCAAGCTGTATGCCGATCCGCGTCACACGATGAAGCCGCGCAGCGTCTAAGCTGCAACGCGTAGTCGGCGGACCTTGTCCGCTCACGGCCTCGACACTCCGCCTCTCCGGCGGAGTCGTTGAGGCCGTTTTCTTTTTGAGGCATCCTTGTCAGGTTGGCTCGTGCGGGAACGGAGGATTCCGGCCATGGCGCCCGGAGCATGAACGTTGCCGGGCAAATCGGGACCAACCCACACCGGTACGGCGCCCCGGTTGCCGCTGCTGCCGGGATTGACCCACCGCGCGGCCCCCATGGGGCTGTCTACTGGGGACCCAGGAAGGAAACGGTAAGACGATGGACAGTGTCGATCTGCAGGTGTTGAAGAGCGCGGCCTCCTGGATGCAGGACGGACACCGAGTGGTGCTGGCGACGGTCACCGAAACGTGGGGTTCCTCGCCGCGGCCGCCGGGCGCGATGCTCGCCGTTCGTGGCGACGGCCTGGTAGCGGGGTCGGTGTCCGGAGGTTGCGTCGAGGACGACCTGATCGACAAGGTCCGCCAGAAGTCGCTCGCGGCCGACAAGCCGGAAGTGACGATCTACGGAATCAGCAAGGAAGACGCGCAGCGCTACGGATTGCCCTGCGGTGGCCGGCTCCAACTCGTGCTGGAGCCCATTCAGGACCGCCTCTCGATTCAGGCGGTGCTCGACGGAATCGCGAGACACGAACTGGTGGCCCGGCATCTCGACATGGACAGCGGGCGTGTGTCTGTCGCTTCGGCCACCCGCAGCGAGACCATGAGTTTCGACGGCAAGCGGCTCACCATGATCCATGGTCCGCGCTGGCGGGTGCTCATCATCGGCGCCGGACAGCTCTCGAAGTACATCGCGATGATGGCCCAAGCGCTCGACTACGATGTGATCGTGTGCGATCCGCGCGAAGAATATGCGGTGACATGGGACGTGCCGGGCACGACGCTCACGCGCGACATGCCCGACGACGTGGTCACGGAACTGAATCTCGACAGCCATAGTGCGGTCGTGGCCGTGACGCACGATCCGAAGCTGGACGATCTCGCCTTGCTGGAAGCGCTGAAGTCGCCCGCGTTCTATGTCGGCGCCCTCGGTTCGCGGCTCAATACGCAGAAGCGCCGCGAACGGCTTGCACAGTTCGATCTTTCGCAGGCGGAACTCGATCGTCTGCATGGACCGGTGGGCCTTCGCATCGGCAGCAAGACGCCACCCGAGATCGCGGTGGCCATACTGGCGGAAATCACCGCCGTCCGGCACGAAGTGCCGCTCGACACCGTCGGCAACAAGGGACTGGATCCGGCTGCGACCCAGACCGTGTGCCGTTGAATCCATACAGGAGAATCACATGAGGTTGAAGGGCAAGATCGCCATCGTCACCGGGGGCGGCCAGGGATTCGGCGAGGGAATCGCCAAGCGGATGGCCGAGGAAGGCTGTCAGGTCATGGTGGCGGACATCAACGACGAGAACGGCCGCAAGGTCGTTTCGGAGATCAACGCTGCCGGCGGCCGCGCTGCCTATCAGCACTGCGATGTCTCCAAGGATGCCGACTGGGCCGTTCTGGCGAAGGCCACGGTCGATACTTTCGGAGGCCTCACCACCGTCGTCAACAATGCCGGCACCACGCACCGCAATCAGTCGATGCTGGATGTTTCGGAAGAGATGTTCGACCGCATCTACGGCGTGAACGTGAAGAGCCTGTTCCACAGCGCCAAGCACTGTGTCCCGGTGATGCGCAAGGCCGGCGGTGGAGCCTTCGTGAACATCTGTTCCACGGCCGGCGTGCGGCCTCGTCCCGGGCTCACGTGGTACAACGGGTCCAAGGGTGCCGCCATCATGACCAGCCGGTCCATGGCCGTCGAACTGGCTCCGGACAAGATCCGCGTGTGCATCGTCAATCCGGTCGCGGGCGAGACGCCATTGCTCAAGGAGTTCATGGGGACCGACACGCCGGAGATTCGCGCGAAGTTCGTTTCGACAGTGCCTCTGGGACGGCTCGCGCAGCCACTGGACATCGCCAATGCGGTGCTGTGGCTGGCGTCCGACGAAGCCGGGTTCATCACGGGCACCTGCCTCGAGGTGGATGGCGGGCGGTGCGTCTGATCTGACGAACGGTAGGCGGCAGCAGCAGCCGCCTGCGCCGGGAATGAAGAACGGTCACTCCCTCCGGGTGGCCGTTTTTCGTTCTTGCAGCGGACGTGAGCCGGCGTGCGTGAGGTGATGTGCCGCCAAGCGGCGTGAGGAACCGGTGCTCTTCGTCTTCACCGCCGTGGCCCTCCCATGGACCTTCTCATGGGCATGGGCCTATCCAGTGGTCCTCCGACTGGCCGGCTTCGGCCTTCCACCGGGGGACGTGCCATCGACCGTTATCGACTGCCACGCAATCCGCGGACATCCATCGGACCTTTCCTAGGATTTCACCATCGACAGCACGATGCGCATCACGGCGAACCACAACGCGCTTGCGAACAGGAAGGTTGCCGCGGACGCCACGAGCGCCAGGGCATAAGCCCCCGCGTCCGGTGGCGGCGTCCTGGAGCCCACGAAAGACTTGCGGTAGGCGTTGGCGACAGGCGCGAGGAGCAGGGCGTGTGTGGCATGCAACACCGGCAACAGCACGCCGATGGCTTCCCAGTCGTGTTCGCGGGCGAGGCGGACCAGCACCAATCCCGGTTCCGCCAACGCGATGCATCCCAGCACCATGAAAAGCGGCAGGGCACGCCAGGCATGGCGGGAAAGCAGCCAGGACCACAGGAACGCGAGTGCGGTACAGCCGCCGAACCACAGCAGGCTGATGGTGAAGACGCCGCCCGGGCCGGCGTCGCGCAGGAGCGTGGCGAGCGGCATGGCGACGAATGCGCTCCAGCCGACCGACACCAGGACGAAGTGCACGCGCCGCGCCTGAATCGCCCCGCGTGGACGCAACAGGCGCGGGAAGGCGAACAGGACCGCTGCAATGCCGAACAGCACGAGGTGCCAGATGTACACCGCATCGGCCGACAGCAGCGTCCAGTAGGCATAGCCGCACCAACCCGCGTAGACCGCCATGGCGGCCCATGCCCAGGGCGCCATGCCGCGCAGCCCGGCAAAGGTCATACGATGCGATCCCGGTGCAGCGCTTCGATCGCTTCGGGGTCGAGGCCCAGGCGGTCACGAAGAATCTCGTCCGTGTGCTGTCCCAGCAAGGGCGGCGCGTTGCGATACTCCACGGGCGTCTCGCTCATCTTGATGGGGCTGCCGATCAGGGAAACGGTGCCGGCGGTCGGATGCGGCATCTGCACCTTCATCGCGCGGTGCTTCACCTGGGGATCGTCGAACACCTGCGCGAGATTGTTGATGGCGCCGCAAGGGACGCCGACGCTTTCCAGCGCATCGGACCACCATTGCATGGGTTTCTCGACGATGATCCCGGCCAGGATCGGCACGAGCACCTGGCGGTTCCTGACGCGGTCCGGATTCCTTGCGAAGCGCTCGTCGTGCGCGAGTTCGGGGCGGCCTGCCACTTCGCAGAACTTCGCGAACTGCCCGTCGTTGCCGACCGCGAGGATGATCTCTCCGTCGGCCGCGGCGAACGTCTGGTAGGGGACGATGTTCGCGTGCGCGTTTCCCGCGCGCCCGGGGATCTTGCCCGTGGCGAGATAGTTCATGCCCATGTTCGCCGTCATCGCGACCTGCGCATCGAGCAGCGCCATATCGATGTACTGCCCCGAACCGCTGCGGTCGCGATGGGCCAATGCCGCCAGTACCGCAACCGTCGCGTACATGCCCGTGAAGAGATCCGCGACCGCCACCCCCACCTTCTGCGGGCCACCGCCGGGCAGATCGTCGCGTTCGCCGGTCAGACTCATGAGGCCCCCCATGCCCTGGAGAATGAAGTCATAGCCGGCGCGGGGCGAGTAGGGGCCGGACTGGCCGAACCCGGTGATGGAGCAGTAGACGAGACGCGGATTCAGTTCGTGCAGGGAAGCGTAGTCGAGCCCGTACTGGGCGAGGCCCCCCAGCTTGTAGTTCTCCAGTAGCACGTCGCACTGCTTCGCCAGCTCACGGACGATGCGCTGCCCTTCGGGCCGCGCGAGATCGACCGTCACGGATTTCTTGTTGCGATTGGCCGCCATGAAGTACGCCGCCTCGCGCGTGTCGTTGCCCTGTTCGTCGCGCATCCACGGCGGACCCCAGGTCCGGGTGTCGTCTCCCACGCCGGGACGTTCGACCTTGATGACCTCGGCGCCGAGATCGGCCAGGATCTGGCCGCACCAGGGGCCCGCGAGCACACGGGAAAGGTCAAGTACGCGGATGTGCGAGAGGGAAGCAGTCATGGGCGATGGGGTGCCGGAGCGCGCGCACGGCGCGGACACGGGAAACCGGAACGAGGAATTCGCCGATGGTACCCACAACCGGGCCGGTCACGCGAACGGCGAAGTAGAATCGGTCGCTTCGACACGGGAGGAGAAGAGGCGATGAATCCGAGATGGCGACAGCGGCCCGAAGGGTCCACGTGGGGTGACTTCGGTCCCGACGACGAACTGGGACGCATCAACCTGCTCACGCCCGAGAAGGTGCGCCAGGGCATCGCCGAGGTGAAGGAGGGATTGAGCTTCTGTCTCTCCCTCCCGCTCGACTACCCGGGCGGCAACGTGCTGAACCCCCGGCGGCACCCGCCCCGGCTGCAGCCGACGCAGCGGGAGGGGATGCCCAACATGAACTTCCCTCTCGGCAAGCTCGACGGTGGCCACAGCACCGATGTCGTGTGCGACGACCAGGTGCTGCTCACACTGCAGTATTCGACACAGTGGGATTCCCTGGCGCATGTGGGAGCCGAGTTCGACGCCGACGCGGACGGCGTGGCCGAGATGGTCTACTACAACGGCTTTCGTGCGAACCATGACGTGGTGGGACCGGTCGTTCATCACCACGATCGCGTCGAGCCCTGCGGCGAGCACATGGGCGCTCTCAAGCTTTCCATCGCCAATTTCGCGGCGAAACCCATCCAGGGACGGGCGGTGATGTTCGACTTCCACGCGCACTTCGGCTACCAGCGGCGCGCCGTTTCGTATGACGACATCCGCCACGTGATGGACGCCGACGGTATCGAGGTGGAGCGGGGCGATCTCATGGTGATGCGCACCGGGTTCTCCGACGTCATCATGGAGATGAACCGTCAGCCCGACATGGCGCGGCTCGACGCGGCGGCGATGGGACTCGACAGCCGCGACGACCGCGTGCTGCAGTGGATCACCGATAGCGGCATCGCCGCGATCTGCGCCGACAACTACGCCGTGGAGTTCTATCCGCCCCCCGACGTCCCCGGCAAGGGACCGCATCTTCCCCTGCATCACCACTGCCTGTTCAAGCTGGGCGTGCCGCTGGGGGAGATCTGGTGGTTGAAGGATCTCGGCGAATGGTTGCGCGCGCACAAGCGCACGCGCTTTCTGCTGACGGCGCCACCGCTTCGACTGCCCGGCGCGGTCGGTTCCCCGGTCACGCCGGTCGCCACGGTCTGATTCTTCTTCGAGGTCACTGCCCCATGTCACGCTGGTCCGCCCGCCGCGACCGATTCCGCGCAGTCCTGCAGGGAGCGCGCTGCATCCATCCGGCTTCCGTCTTCGATCCGGTGTCCGCTCGCATCGCCGAGGACCTCGGCTTCGAGGCGGGCATGTTCGCCGGCTCCATCGCTTCGCTCACCGTGCTCGGCGCGCCGGACATCATCGTGCTCACGCTGTCCGAGTTCGCCGAACAGGCGCACCGCATCTGCCGTGCCGGGAGTCTTCCGCTGCTCTGCGATGCGGATCATGGTTACGGCAATGCCCTCAACGTGATGCGCACCGTCGAGGAACTGGAAGCCGCAGGCGTGGCCGCGCTTTCCATCGAGGATACGGATCTTCCGCAGCCACACGGCACCGGCGGCAAGGCGAGGCTTCTGTCGATCGAGGAAGGGACGGGAAAGATGCGGGCCGCGGTGGCGGCTCGTGGCGACACGGGCGTGATGATCGCCGGGCGAACCAGCGCGCCCGGCATGACCGGCGTGGCGGACGCCGTCGAGCGGGCCAGGGCCTACGAGGCGTGTGGCGTGGACGCGCTCTTCTTCGTCGGAGTGAAGACCCGGCAGGACCTCGACGCCATCGCGGCGGCGACCTCGTTGCCCCTGATCCTGGGCTCCGTGAGCAAGGACCTCATGGATCTCGAGTATCTGTCCAGCCGGCGTGTGCGAGTGTGTCTCCAGGGACACCAGCCCTTCATGGCGGCAGTGCAGGCGGTGCAGAACACCCTGCAGGCGCTGCGCGATGGCACGCCTGCGTCGCAGTTGCAGGGCGTGGCCGACGACGCGCTCATGAAGCGTGTGATGCGCGATGCCGACTACACGGGCAGGATGAAGGACTGGCTCGGCTGATCGGATGCAATGGTGCGAGGGCCTTGCGAGGCCGTGACTGAAGACTCCGCCACGGCATCCCACCCGAGCGCCCGGGCAACCTGCATGTAGTCGGACGCAGGGAGGGCGTGCACGGCGAGAGGAACACCTGTGTGGGGATGCGGAAACTCCAGTCCGGTGCACGCGAGCAGGAGCCGGCCGATGCCGAAGCGCTCGAGGAACAGGCGATTGTGGCGGCCCTTGCCGTAGGTCGTGTCGCCGATGATGGGATGCGTGGCGTGCTTGAGGTGCCGCCTCAGTTGGTGCCGGCGGCCGGTCACGGGTTCGAGTTCCACCAGCGCATAGCGGCTGGTGGGATAGCGGTCGACCTGCACGGGGAGTTCGGTTCTTGCAAGCAAGCGGCCACGGGTCACAGCCGGTTGCGCATCGCCGGCCGGCGCCTTCCTTCCGCCGGGGTCGTCGTCGATGGAGGCGAGCGGATGGTCGATGATGAACTCCGCGGGCGGATGGCCGCGGACGATCGCGAGATAGCGCTTGCGCACCCGTCCCGCTTCGAACTGCGCGGAGAGATCGCGGCAGGTCGGGCGATCGAGTGCGAACAGCAGGACCCCGGAGGTCGGCTTGTCGAGCCGGTGCACCGGATAGACTTCGCGGCGGAGCTGGTCACGCAGCATCTGCAGAGCGAATCGCGTCTCGTGACGGTCGATGTTCGACCGGTGAACGAGGAGGCCGGCCGGCTTGTGGATCGCGACGATCCGGTCGTCCGCGAACAGGATGGTCAACGAGGAATCGGGAGGTGACACGATGGACGTGCAGGCGCTGTTCGAGGAAATCGGGCGATACGATACGCCCACCATCTGCAACGCACTGGAGATCGTGCGAGGCCGGCGGTTCACGACCGGGTTCACGCGGCAGACGCTGATCGCTGCCTTTCCTGCGCTTCCCCCCATCGTGGGCTACGCGCGGACGGCGATGATCCGCTGTTCCGAGCCGTACGAAGGCGCGGAGCGCAAGAAGAAGCAACTCGGCTACTACGAGTATCTCGCGCAGGATCCAAGACCCACCGTGACGATCGTGCAGGACGTCGACAGCCGGACGGGGCTCGGCGCTTTCTGGGGCGAGGTGAACACGACAATTCACCACGGGCTCGGCCGTCTGGGCACGGTCACCAACGGATCGATGCGCGATCTCGATGCGATGCATCCGAACTTCCAGTGCCTCGCGCCGATGCTCTCGCCCAGTCACGGCTGGGTACAGGTGGTCGATTTCGGCATCACCGTGGACGTGCTGGGCATGTCGGTGAGCCACGGCGACATGGTGCACGCCGACCGCCACGGCGCCGTCGTCTTCCGCCCCGACGAACTGGACAGGATTCCGGCGGCGATCGATCTCATGGCCCGCCGCGAGAAGGTCATCCTCGATGCCGCGCGCACACCCGGTTTCGGATTCGAGTCGTTGCGCGACGCGCTCGCGGCGGCCGAACAGGTGCGCTAGTTTTCGCGCCTCGCGGCGCTACACTTCCGCCCCTGCCGCTGCACGGCGGCCATCACTTTCACCGAAGGAGAACTCCATGCTGCTCGACGTTCGCACCTACACCTGCCGTCCCGGAACCATCAAGAAACACCTGGCGCTGTACGAGAAGATGGGCAAGGGGCCGCAGACCCGCCACCTGGGCGAGCCCTTCGCGTATCTGACCACCGAGACGGGCAATGTGAACCAGTACATCCACATCTGGGCCTACGAGAATGCCGGCGACCGCGAGCGCCGCCGCGCGGCGATGTGGGCCGATCCCGAGTGGCTGGCCTACACGGAAGAGAGCGCCAAGCTCGGCGCGTTGGAAGCGCAGGAAAACCGTCTGATGACGCCGGTGTCGTTCTTTCCGATCAAGCGCTGATCGGTCATACGGGAAGTTCCTTCCCGAACACCGTCGCTCGCCGCGTTCGAATCGGCCCGCATCGCCCGGGCCGGTTCCGATGCAGCGCCGAGCGTCCGGGGCACCGCACTCCGGCGGCGCGGGAAGACCCGGTCAAGCCCGCGCCAGAGCGCGCATCTTGTTGCACCACTTCCGCACGCCGGCCTCTCCCAGTCCTTCGACCGAGCCGATGAGCGTCTCGTCCACGGGGGCGAACCCGACGAAGCCGAGGATGTTCCGCTCCAGCGACTTGATGCTGTGGGCGCGGAAGTAGTAGCGGTACAGCATGGCCGGCATGCCCATGGTCACCACCACGCGGGCTGACCGCCCGGACAGGAGCTTCGTCGACAGCCCGGCGTTTTCGCGCGGCACCGCGAAGCCCGGCCGGGCAATCTGCTCCAGAAATGCCTTGAGCAATGCCGGCATGTCGCCGAGCCACAGGGGGAAGAACAGCACGAGATGTTCACACCAGGCGATGGACTCCTGGGCGGACTTCAGCTGTAGCGGCAGGGCGCCGTCGTACCACTGACGCCGCGACCGCAGCACCGGAAATTCCAGCGCTCCCACGTCGATGATGCGCACCTCGTGACCGGCACTGCGCGCGGCTTCGGCATACGCCTGCGCCAGGCGGTGACACAGGTGTTGTTCGGTGGCGTCCGGATGTCCCTGGACGAGGGTGATTCGCTTGGCCATGACGCTGCTCCCGCGATCGATGAACGGAGCTCCTCAGGCAGCGTGTGCCTCAGGCGGCAGTCCGCCGAAGAGCCGTTGTGCGACGGCGGCCGGATCGTTCACCGGCCGGATCGCCGCGTAAGCGGCCTCCGCTTCCGGGAACCGGCGGCGCAGCAGGTTCAGCCACTGCTTGAGCCGGCCCGCGCGGTGCCGCGCCTCCAGGCGCGCTCCGACCAGATGCCAGAACTCGCCCAGCAATGGAAAGATACGCCCCCAGCCGGGGAGCGGGTCGAGGGCATCGGGCGAACACCCATCGGCGGCCCGGATGGCGAGTGCCAGTCCTGGATCCGCGACCATGCCGCGCCCGAGCATCAGGCTGCTGCACCCCGAACGCTCCCGGCAGCGGACGGCATCGCCGGGGGTCCAGATTTCGCCGTTGGCGATCACGGGCACCGCCACGGCGGCACGGACCTCCTGGATGCGCTCCCAATAGGCCGGAGGACGGTATCCGTCCACCTTGGTCCGCGCGTGCACGACCAGTTCTTCGGCACCGCCGCTCGCCATGGCCTGCGCGCATTCCACGGCACGGGAACCGTCGAGGTTGCCCAGGCGCATCTTGGCGGACACCGGCATGGAGGCCGGAACCGCGCGGCGCACGGCCGAGACGATGCGGTGAACCAGTTCCGGTTCATCGAGCAGCACGGCGCCGCCACGGTGCCGGTTCACGATCTTGGCCGGGCAGCCGAAGTTGAGGTCGATCCCTGCTGGCCCGAGGCGGGCCAGCCTGCCTGCGTTCTCCGCCAGGCACTGTGGATCGGAGCCGAGAAGCTGCGCCCGGACCGGCACACCTGCGCGCGTGCGTCCGCCATTCTCGAGTTCGGGAATGATGCGCCGGAAGGCCCGGTCGGGCAGCACTGCGTCGGTCACCCGGATGAACTCCGAGACGCACCGGTCCACGCCGCCCACGCGCGTGAGGATGTCGCGCAGGGTGTGATCCAGGAGGCCTTCCATCGGGGCCAGCAGAATCATGGTGGAACCCGCCACGGAGCCGGGTCAGATCGCCGCGGCGATCGCCTTGCCCATGTCTTCCGTACTTGCCGTTCCGCCCGCATCGGGGGTGCGCGGGCCGTCCTTCAGCACGCCTTCGATCGCACGGACGATGGCAGCGGAAGCCTCGGGGTAGCCGAGGTGGTCCAGCATCATCGCGCCCGACCAGATCTGCCCGATGGGGTTGGCGATGCGTCGGCCGTAGATGTCGGGGGCCGAACCGTGGACCGGTTCGAACAGGGACGGGAACAGCCGCTCGGGATTGATGTTGGCCGACGGTGCAATGCCGATGGTGCCCGCGGTGGCGGGCCCGAGATCGGAGATGATGTCCCCGAAGAGGTTGGAGGCGACGATGACATCGAAGCGCTGGGGATTGAGGACGAGCTGGATCGTGAGCCCGTCGATGTGATACTGGTTCGTGGAGATGCCGGGATACTGCTTCGCCATCTCGGCGAAGCGCTCGTCCCAGTAAGGCATGGTGATGGAGATGCCGTTCGACTTGGTCGCGGACGTCACCTGCTTGCGCGCACGCGTTTTCGCCAGCTCGAACGCGAATTTCATGATGCGGTCCACGCCCTTGCGCGTGAAGACCGACTGCTGCATCACGACTTCACGGTCCGTACCGGGAAACATGCGGCCGCCCACCGACGAATACTCGCCTTCCGTGTTCTCGCGGACCACGAAGTAGTCGATGTCGCCCACCTTGCGGCCCGCGAGCGGCGGGGTGATGCCGGGCATGAGCCGGACCGGGCGCAGGTTCACGTACTGGTCGAAGCCGCGGCGGAACTGGATGAGGGAATCCCACAGAGAGACATGGTCCGGCACCCGCGCGGGCCAGCCGGTGGCGCCGAAGAAGATGCACTCGTGGCCGCCGATCCTGTCGCGCCAGTCCGGCGGCATCCACCATCCGTGGCGGTCGTAGTTGTCGCAACTCCAGTCGAAATGGTCGAAGGCGAGGTCGATGCCGAACCGGCGGGCGGCGGCGTCGAGGGCCCTGATCCCTTCGGGCATGACTTCCTTGCCGATGCCGTCTCCGGCGATGACGGCGATGGTGTGCTTTGGCATGGGACAATCCTGGACTGGAAAGACGCGAGAGGGCGGAATTGTAACCGCCGCGATTTTCGACGCCGGAGCCGGCCCGGCCGGCTCCGACCTGTCCCACGACGATGCGGCGACTCCTCAACGTTCTGTACCGGCTTTACGCACTGATTTCGACCCTCCGGCGGCGCGGCCTCGGCTGGGGGGCCGTCTCCCGGACGATCGCAGTGGAATTCGCCTCCCGCGCCTGGCGGGTCCTGGCACGGCCGGTCAACGCCATGCTGCTTGGCGCACCCTCCAGCGCCGTTCGATTCCGCAGATTCCTTTCCCGGGAAGTCTCCGGGCCGGGATGCTTCTTCGTCATCGCCATGCCGCGGACGCTGCACTACCTCTTTCCGTCGCTCGACCTTCTCCCCGCCGATCTGGCCGTCGTCATCATTGGAAACGGACTGCGAAGCTGGGAACGCCGCGCGCTCGCCCGCCGCTATCCGGACCGGGCACGGTTCGATCTCCCCGCCCTGCCTGGTACCAGCCAGATGCACGGCCGCGTGCTGTCCTTGTTCCTGCGGTGCGCCGAACACGATTTCGGCATTCTCGACCACGACCTCTACGTGTTCGATTCATCGCTCTTCGACCGGCTCGAACCCGGACCCGAGGAATGCGCGCTGGCGATCTTCCGCGAGATCCATCGCCGTCTGCGATTGACCTACCCCGAGACGTACTTCCTCTACTTCAACGTTCGCGTGATGCGGTCGCTCATGGAGCGGTACGGAATCGATGCCCGCCTGTATCGGGTGCCGCCTGCGCCCACCCGGGAGCGGCTGCGTGAGCTGGGCTTGGTCGGGGGCGAGTGCCTGAAGGACTATCAAGGCTATTTCGACACGCTGTGCGTCCTCTGGTCTGTCGCCATGGGGGAAGGAAAGAACATCCGCTACCTGGAGGGACCGGCGGCCAACAGCGTCTGGCACGTGGGCGGGACCAGCCTCGGGTCGCCCCGTACGAAGGATCTGGATCAGATCTACATCCACGCCCGGTTTCTGGAGTTGCTCGACGACCGCGACGTCGCCGTCCGCGGCAGCGAACTCATTTGGCCGTTCGCTTCTGCGGAGGAGATCCGTGGACGCATGAGACCCGGAACCGACGCGTGGCGCGTGGCAGAGGAGATGGACCGACTGATTCCGCTGCTACGGGATGCACTGGCGGGCCGGCGGAGCGCGCCGCAACCGGCGGATTCGGGCGGCGATGATGCTGCACTCGATCTGCGCAGATCGGAGCAGCGTCCGGCATGACCCTTCAGCCGGGAGCGCGCCGTGGCCGGACGGGGTGACGAGGCCCGACCCGGTCTGCGGACCCGGCTGAATCGCCCTGTCAGGTCCTTCTCAGCGACTCCGCCGCTGTGCCGAAAAGCCCGCGACAAGCAGCAGTCCCGCTCCGACCATGAGCCAGGACTCCGGCTCCGGCACCATCACGGCACCCCACGTGAGCATGGCCGTGTCCTTGCCTGCGGTGTAGCCGCTTTCGGAGAAGACGGCGTCCATGTCCATGTAGCGGGCCGCGCCGGACGAAACCTCGTCCCAGGCCCAGGCATCGGCCGTGGCACCGTCGATGAACTGGTTCACGAGGAACGGTCCGGGGGAGGTGACCGGTTCCGGCAGCGTCGTGTATCCGGTACCGATGGGCAAGCCGGCCGACTGGTAGTTCGATCGGAGGTAGGCCATCTCGGCCACCGTGGGCAGTCGCCAGTCGGCGTAGACGCGTCCGTCGTGCGTGACGACGAGGTTGTCGGCCCAGGCCGTCGCCTCGTTCCACGTGATCATCCGACCCAGCTCGCCCGAATTCCAGGCCCAGTTGGTGTCCTGGAGCCACATCAGTCCCTGGCCCGCGTCGAATACCAGGCCGGGGAAACCGTCGGCGGCGTCCGCGACGATCTGGAGTGGAACTGCAGCACCTGCCGTCGCAAAGGTGGTGGACAGGCAAAGTGCCGCGATGGCATTCCGAAGGTGCATGAGGGTCTCCCGAGCGTTTGACTGGGCCGGACCGGTGCCGTCGCGGCAGGAACCGCCGCACACCTCGCCGACAGGAGCAGGCTATGGGCTGCGCGCCGCGGTGTCGTTGACATTTCGCAACGGCCGGCGAGACATCGGCACCGCGGGTCCGTGGGTTAGACTCGCTGCCATGCAGCCCGCACCCAGACTGTCGCCGAAGTCGTGCCGTCTTGCCGGATTCCTCGCCCGGTGCTCGCGCCACGGAGCAGCTGGGGACTGCCCGCGGGTTCGAAGGGCCGGGCGATGAAATACGAGTGGCTGGTGGGCCGCCGTTACACACGTCCGAAACGTTCGAGCCAGTTCGTGGCCTTCCTTTCGGTCATCTCCATGGCCGGCGTCGCACTGGGCGTGGCCGCCCTGATCGTCGTCCTGTCGGTCGTGAACGGGTTCGAGCACGAATTCCGCAAGGGCGTCCTCGGCGCCACGCCGCACGTGCAGGTGGTCGGATTCGGTGGTGCGCTGCGCAATTGGGAATCCGCTGCGGCGACGGCCGAAGCCCTGCCGGGCGTGCGCGCGACTGCGCCGTTCGTGCAGGCCCAGGTGCTGCTGTCCGCTGGGGGCAACGTGCGCGGGTCGATCATCCGCGGCATCGATCCGGAACGTGAACGCCGTGCCGTCGACCTGGACGGCCAGATGAAATCGGGCCGGCTGGACGATCTGACGAGCGGCAGCCTGCGGATCATCCTCGGGTCCGAACTGGCCAAGGGGCTGGGCGTGAAGGTCGGTGAACGGGTGGTGCTCATCGCCCCGCGAGGCGATGGCGGATCGGATGCCCGCCTGCCGCTGATGAAGCCCGCCGTGGTGGCAGGCACCTTCGGTGTGGGCATGTACGACTTCGACAACATGCTGGCCCTCATGCACATCGACGATCTGCGCACGATCTACGCGATGGGTCAGCGCGTGTCCGGACTGCGCGTGCAGCTTCACGATCCGATGCAGTCCACGCGCGTCGCGGCCGAGCTGGGGCAGCGGCTGCCCGACTACTTCGTGAGCGAGTGGACGCGGGGCAACGCCAATCTTTTCTTCGCGGTGCAGACGTCCAAGCGTATGGTGGTCCTGGTGGTTTCGCTGCTCATCGCCATCGCCACCTTCAACATCGTCGCCTCCTTGGTGATGGCCGTGACGGAGAAGGCACCGGCCATCGCCATCCTCCGCACGCTGGGCGCATCGCCCGGCGGCATCATGCGGATCTTCATGGTCCAGGGCGCGATGATCGGGCTGATCGGCACCGGCATCGGCGTTCTCGCCGGCGTGGCGATCGCCTTCAACGTGCCGGCGCTCGCCCTGTGGGTCGAGCACGCGTTCGGTTTCAAGGCCATCTCCGCCGAGGTCTACCGCATCGACCAGCTCCCGTCGCAGCTGCAGTGGGGCGACGTCGTCTACACGGCCGGCGTCGCGCTGCTGCTCTCGCTCGCCGCCACGGTCTATCCGAGCTGGCGTGCGGCGCGTCTGGATCCTGCTGCGGCCTTGCGGTACGAGTGATTGCCGTCGACCGGGCGCAGGAACGACCCCGTGCTCAGCCTGATTGCAGCAGCGCCCGCAACTCGGTCTTCAGTACCTTGCCGTAGTTGTTCTTCGGCAGCGCATCCACGAATCGGTACACGCGCGGGCGCTTGAAGCGGGCGATGGCATCGAGACATAGCGCGTCGAGCTGACTGCTGTCGACGGTACTGCCCGGCCGCACCACCACGAACGCCACCACTTCCTCTCCCCATTCGGGATGCGGTCCTCCCACCACGGACACTTCGTGCACCGCGGGATGACGCAGCAGGACTTCTTCGACCTCGCGCGGATAGATATTCGCGCCGCCGCTGATGATGAGGTCCTTCGACCGGTCCATGAGCGTGAGGAAACCGTCGCCGTCCAGGCGGCCGACGTCGCCCGTGAACAGCCAGCCGTCGCGGATCGTCTTCTCGGTGGCCGCCTCGTTGCGCCAGTAGCCCTTCATGACCGTATCTCCGCGGACGAGCACCTCGCCGGTCGTGCCGGGCGGGACAGGATGGCCGTCTTCGTCTGCCACGCGCACCTCCACGCAGCTCTGTGACACTCCCACCGAGGCAATGCGTTCCGCGTGGCGCGGATGGGACGAATCGAGAAGGTGGGCACGCGACAGTGCCGTGATGGTCATGGGGGACTCGCCCTGACCGTAGATCTGCACGAAGCGCGGGCCCATGACGTCCATGGCGCGGCGGATGTCTTCCGCATACATCGGACCGCCGCCGTAGACGATGGTCTTGATGCCGCTGCAGTCCACGCCCGGCTCCGACGCGAAGTCGACAAGACGCTTGACCATCGTCGGGGCAGCGAACATGGAGACGTTGCCGTGATGGTTCGCGAGCTCGACGACCTCACGGGCTTCGAAACCGCCGCTTTCGGGAACCACGTGTCTGGCTCCGGCAAGCACGTGAGGAAAGGCGTACATGCCCGCGCCGTGCGACATGGGCGCTGCGTAGAGCGCGGTGTCCTCACGGGCGACAGTATCGACGTCGGCGAAGTAGGTGAGGGTCATTGCCAGGAGGTTGCGGTGCGTCTGCATCACGCCTTTCGGCTGGCCGGTGGTGCCGGAGGTGTAGAAGAGCCAGGCGAGGTCGTCGGGAGCCCGGTGAACCGGCTCCGCCGCCGGCGCGTCCAGCATGTCCCCATAGCCGGCGCTTTCCACGTCCACGATCAAGGACAAGCTCTCGAGGCCGCTCAACTGCGGTTCGAGCGCATCGCCGACATCGCGCGACACGAACAGGGCGTGGGCGCCGCTGTTCTCCAGGATGTAGCGGACCTCCTTCGGATGGAGCTTCGCGTTCACGGGTACCACGGCCAGACCCGCGTACCAGGCGCCGAACAGGACTTCCAGAAATTGCGGCCGGTTGGTCATGAACAATGCCGCCCGGTCGCCCGGCTCCATTCCCTCCCCTATCAAGGCCGCGCCGATCGCGCCGGCGCGGCGAGCAAGCTCGCCATAGTCGCAGTGGAGTGTCCTGCCGAGGAACAGGGCCGGCGAGGCGGGCGAGACGCGGGCGGTGCGGGCAAGCAGATGGGCCAGATTCATGGGCCCGATGGTAGGGGTGCGGCCGTGCCGGGTCCAGACCCGGCGCGACCGCGCCCGGGAAGATCAGTCCGGCGTGCGCCGTCTGCGCATTCCCATCGCGCCTGCCACCCCGAGCCCGCAGGCGAGCATCGCCCAGGTTGCGGGTTCGGGCACGGGTTGGGAGTACAGGACCGCTTGCGGAACGAGTTCCCAGTTGGTCGCGGGGTCGAGCGCGGGCGGGATGCCGTGGAAGGTCGTGCCGGTGTAGGGGATCACGGAGGCACCGCGTCCGGGACGCAGCCACCACAGTTCGATCCCATCGTAGCTGGGACCCTCGTAGAAGCTCACCCGGATCGAATGCATTCCCGCGGTGAGGTTCAATGGCACGAATACCTGGTCCGGGTCGTGGCCCTCGGAAATGTTGTCTTCCCAGTCGTACCACTGGCCCTGGCCGTTGTCGACGACGAGCTGGCCGTCGATGAAGATCTGCGAACCGTCGTCCGAGATCGTGCCGAACCCGTACTCGCCCGCCTCGTCAATGCGGATCCAGCCGTTCCACTGGATGCCGTAGTTGTCGCCTTGTCCGGCGATGGGCTCGTACCGGTACCACTGCGAGCCGTTCCAGATGTCCAGCATCGGATCGACCCGGCTGAAGGCGAGAGACTGACCGGTGAAGTCGATCAGGCCCTCCGCATCCAGGGTCCAGCCCCGGTAGTAGTCGCCGAGCAGTCCGTCGCCCGAAATGCCGCCGTTGGCGTGGGCAAGGGCACTGCCGAGAAGCATTGCGGCGGCTGCCGCCGTCCTCAAGGGGGATTTCGTTGTCATGGGTCTCCTCCACATCGTGAACAGGAAGAGCCAACATAGAGCAGGTGGCCAGCCGGGGCCTTGCGAATTGTCAACGCGGGGTGAAGGTGTCGGCGGCCACTGTGCCGGGACCGCTTTGCCGATTGCCAGGGCACCCGATCTGCCGGGTGGCCTGGCAGCCGCTTCCTAGAACCGGTGCCCGCCCGCCGCGGCCGCGAGCGCTTCCAGCAGGATCCGCACGCCCAGCCGCGAAGTGATGCCCGACGGGTCCCACGGCGGCGATACCTCCGCCAGATCGATGGCCTTGATGGGTGCTGTGGACAGACGCGAGATGATCCCGATGATCTCGCGCGGTGTCATGCCGCAGGGTGTGGGGACACCGGTGCCCGGCGCATAGGCGGCGTCGATGGCATCGATGTCCACCGTGAGATAGACGGCGTCGACATCGCGGGAAGCGAACGCAGCGGCTCGCCTGGCGACTTCCTCCACCCCTAGCGCCCAGACGTCTTCCAGCGTGAAGAGATGGATGCCCTTTTCCTTGACGTACGCCAGTTCGGACTTGGGATTCATCCAGCCGCTCGGCCCGATCGTGACGATGTTGTCCGGATCGAATCCCGCGTCCACCGCGCGAGCGACGGGGCAGCAGTGGTTGAGCGTTTCTCCGCCCACGTCCACCGCGGTGTCGAGGTGCGTGTCGAAGTGGATCATGCCGCAGCGGCGGTACCGCTTCGCGAACGCCCGGGCCGGTCCGATGGTGATGGAGTGATCGCCACCGCCCACGATGGGAATGACGTCGGCTGCCAGCAGTTCCGCGACCATGGCCTCGGCACGCGCCTGAGTGGCGACCGAGTTGCCGGGAACGATCGGGATGTCGCCGCAGTCGACGATGCGGAACTTCGCGGCCAGGTCCATGCCGGTGGAAGCGTTGTAGAGCAGGAACTGCTCGCTCGCTTCGCGCAGTCCTTTCGGTCCGAAGTTGGTACCGGTCCGGCTGATGCAGGTGCCGTCCCACGGAAAGCCGAGGAACGCCACCTGGGCGCCGGCTTCGCGCAGCGCAGCCGTCTTCGCCGCCACGCGCGGGCGGTTCATGAAGGTGCCCAGCGTGCTCGCGTGCAGCGATCCTTCCCACATGGTGTCGTCGATCACGGCAGTCGTCTGCATGTTGTTCTCCTCGAAAAGCGGATGGGGGGCGCGGTCACAGCGCCGTCAGGAAGGACACGCCGTACACGCCGATGAAGCCCAGGCCCTTGTCGGGGCCGTGACCGACGTCGATGTCGCCGTGGTCCTCGTTCATGACGCGCGAGGCGCGGTAACGGTGGTAACCCTTCAGCACGTTGCGAAAGGGAATGAAACGCTCAGCGTCCACGCCGAACAGTTGCCGGTTCAGCGCCGGCAGCCGGTACCACGGCTCGGCGGGCCGCTCGTGGTGGGCGTTGTGGAAGCCGAAGTTCAGCACCAGCAGGTTGAGGAGGCGGCCGCTGCCCAGCGCATTGGAGAACGTGTTGCGCTGCTCGTAGGCCCGGTCGAAGGTTTTCGGCGGCCCGGTGCGTCCCGTGCCCAGCGTCACGAAGACCTCGTACGTGTGCTGGTGCATGTCCATGGTCCGCAGCACGATGAGCAGAACCATGTAGGCGATCGCGTAGCCGAGCGCTGCCGGCCACGCATACCAGGCGAGTGCCAGGAACAGCGCGCCGCGCAGGGCAAGGCACAACAGCACGCGCGGGCGGTTCGCCCGGTAATGAGCCTGGGTGAACGGCAGGATCAGGACGAGGGCGTGCATCATCAGATCCGTCGCCGGCACGTAGCACCACTCGAGCGCCACGACGGCTTGGCGCAGGAGCGGCCGGCGCCGCAGGATTTCACGGTAGTCCAGAAACACCACGTCGGCCCGATCGACGTGATGCCGCAGATGCTTCTCGCGCACTTCGTCGTAGGTTCCATAGCACGCCGCGGTGATCCAGCAGAGGAGGTTGCCGGCGAGCGCGTTGTGCCGGGAATCGCGGAACACGGAGTTGTGGGCGCACTCGTGGATCATGTAGGCCGCGACGACCATGGCGTGGGCCGTCAGGAGCACACCGGGCAACCACAGCGTCCACAGCCCCGACGCCATGGCCGCGATGCCTCCGGCGTAGCCACCCACCGCGTAGGCCAGGGCCAGACTCATCGGCAGCAATGCATCCGGATAGCGGTATCGGGGCAGCGCCATCGCGCGTTTCTCCCGCCGGTCACTTGCCCATCACGGCCGCGGCGAATCGCGGCTCGAGCGTCGATTCGATCGGCGGCACGGTCTTGATCTCGCCTCTTGCCTTGAGAATCTCGCCGATGAGCGGGCCGCTGCCGAAGAAGGAGAGCGGCTCGTCGGACTTCGCGAAGGCCTTTGCGATGTCGGCCGGCTGCAGATTGCGCACCAGGGGCATCTGTTCCTTCACTTCCTTCGGCGTGATGCTCATCACCTTGGCGATGATCTTCGCGGCCTCGTCGGGCTTCGACTTCACGTACGCCAGTGCCTGGAGATAGACCTTCAGCAGCGTCTGGATGTCCTTCGGGTTGGACTGGATGAACTTCTCGTCGAACACCAGCACGTCGGTGATCACGCCCGGCGCGTCCTTGGACGAATAGATGACCCGGAATTCCTTGCCTCCCTTCGCGGCCAGGATCTGCGACAGCATCGGCTCCCAGGTCACGCCCACCGCGAGCTGGCCGCCCAGCATGGCGGGAGGAACGGCATCCGGGGCCATGTTGATGAGCGTGACGTCGGATTCCGCGAGACCGTTCTTGCGCATGGCGTAGGCAAGCAGGATGTCCGAGGGAGAGAGCTGAACCAGCCCGATCTTCTTGCCCTTGAAGTCCGCGATCCTGCCGACGCTCCTGTTCACGACGATGGCGTCGGCGCCGTAAGAGTAGTCGATGGGCAGGACCACCTTCTGCATCTGTCCCTTTTCGACCTGGGGCAGCACCTGGTTGTAGGTCACCATGCCGCCCTGCAGCGCACCGCCGGCGATCGCGGGAGGGATTTCCACCGGGTCGGCAAACATCTTCAGTTCGACGTTTAGGCCGGCCTTCTTGAACATTCCCAGGGCATCGGCCACGTAGAACGGCCCGTAGCCGACCCAGACGACGGTGCCGATGCGGATTGGCGCACCGGCAAGCGCCTGCGCGGGAAAGCCCGACAGCGCCAGCGCCGCCGGCAAGGCGACGAGGCGAAGAAACCGTACGGCAACTCGAACGAGGCGGGCAAGCGAGGCGGACATGGGGCGGCTCCGGGCGGGGACGCCTGCGCAATCTGCAGTTTCGATGCCACGGTCACCGGTTCTTAACCGTTTGATCAAGCGAGCTGGGGGCGCGGGGGCCGGCGCGGAAAAGCACGTGCGCGGTGCGGCGCACGCCGCTTTCGCACAAGGATGGGGCGGTTCCGCGGCTGCGGGCGGGTGCGACTACGTCGCGTCCTTGCGGTTTCGTGGCGCCATAGGGGACGCAAGCGGATCCGCCACAAGCCCGATCCGGCGCAGCGCGAGATAGTCGTAGTCGTGCCGGGACGTTTCGATCTCTGCCGGATCGATGCTGACCGAGAGGACGGTCTCTTCGCGTCCCGCCTCCGCGAGGACCCGCCCGTCCGGCGCGGTGACGAGGCTGCCGCCAGCGAACACGTCGACTCTCCCGCGTCCGGTTCGATTGGCCATGGCGACGAAGCACTGGTTGTCCTGCGCTCTCGCCATGGCCGCCACCCGATGCGCGTGGGCGTAGGGCTCCATGTTGCCGTTGCACACGACGATGAGGCGCGCGCCCAGTGCGCAGACGGCGCGGGCCGTCTCCGGAAACTCGATGTCGAAGCAGATGAGCGGCGCGACCGTCATTCCGCGCCACTGCGTGGTGACGAACCGCTCGCCGGGCAGAAACTTGTCGCGGTCGGCCAGCCACAGATGCGTCTTGCGATACGACGTTCTCGGACCGTTGCCGTCGACCAGCACCGCCGTGTTGTAGAGCCCCTCGGGCGCCCGCTCGGGTATCCCGGCCACGATGAGCAGATCGTGCGCCCGGGCAAGGGACTGCAGCGTGCGGACCGTCGGGCCGTCGAGCGGTTCCGCGAGGCGGTCGACGTCGTCCAGCGAAGCGAAACCGCTCGTGCAGGTTTCCGGCAGCACGAGGATGTCGTGCCCGTCCCCGTGCGCGGCAACGGTGGCGGCGATCTTGGCCAGATTGGCGTCGCGGTCGCCGTCGATCAGTTCGAGTTGCGCGACGGCGATGCGCAGGGAAGCGGGATTCGCGGACATGTGAGGAGTCGCGGGTGTCGACATGAAGTGAAGACAGGGCGGCGGCGAACGGGTTCCACAATCCGGCCGCCAGCATGCGGCCGTGCGGTGCCGCCTGCGCACCCGTGCAAGAGCCGGGCCGGCGGGCGGCCGGCCGGAGGGTCACCGGGTGACCCAGCCCCCACAAAGCGGAAACACCTGGCCGACGAAGGCATTCGCGGCATCGCTCAAGAGAAACGCGGCGAACAAGGCGTCTTCTTCCGCGCTCACCAGACGACCGAGCGGGACCTCGCGCTTCAAGCGTTCCTGGAATCTCGGATTGGCCTGGACGTCAGGCGGAAAGTACGTCGGGTTGTCGACGAAGTTCTGTGCGATGGCGTTCACCTGCACATTGTGCGGGGCCACCTCGACGCCCAGCGCCTGCACGTAGGCCAATTGCGCGCCACGCGCCGCGCTGTAGGTGGAGGTGCGCTTCATGCCGCGCAGCGCGGATGCGCTGCCCATCACCAGGATCTTTCCGGCCTTGCGCTCGATCATCTGTGGCAGCACGGCCCGGCACAGGCGCGGAAGCGGATCGACCATGTGGTCGAACAGGACGCGCCATTCCTGTTCGTCGACCTCCAGGGCGGGCGTGCTGGGCGCCGGGACGGCAAGGTTGGCGACCAGTGCATCCACGTGACCCGCCTCGGTCACGATGCTCGCGGCCGCGTCCACGGCATCCAGCGCGCGGTCGCTCGCGATGACGTCCGCGCCAAGTTCGGCGAACACTCGGCAGAACACGGGGCCCATGAACTCCCTGGCTTGAGTCACCAGGACACGTTTTCCGGACAGGTCGCAGGGGCGCATGGCGTCTCCGATTCGAGGGGGTCAGGCGGCTTCGGTCGCTTCGATCGGCACGGGCCCCGTGCGTTTCTGCGTCCTGACGAACAGCAGCAGAGGCAGCCCCGCCAACGCCGCAGCAGCCAGGATGCGGAAGTCGCCAATGTACGCGATCATCGCCGCCTGGAGGTCGATCTCGCGTTCGATCTTCGCGATGTGCGACAGGGTGTCCAGGTTCCACTGTGCGGAGGTGTCCGCATAGCGAAGCGCCTCACGGTAGGGCGTCACGTGTTCGGTGAGCATGGCCCGGTGGGCGCCGGACTGCCGGACGAACAGCGCGAGCGCGGTCGACACGCCGATGCTCGCCCCGATGCTGCGGATCAGGTTGTAGACGGCGGTCGCCTCGGTGCGGCGTTCGACCGGCACGCCGGGGAAGGCGATCATCTGGATGGGCACGAGGATGATGCCCCCGCCCACGCCCTGCATGAAGTTCGTCCACACGAGCGGCCAGGCAGGAACGTCCGCCGTCCAGGTCGACATTTCCGCCGCCGGCAGCGCGATCATGCCCAGGCCCAGGCTCACGAGAATGCGGGCATCGACCGTCCCGACCAGCCGTCCCCCCATCATCATGGCGAGGAGCATGCCGATGCCGCGCGGCGCCTGCAGCAGCCCGACGGCCTCGATGGAATAGCCGCGGATGTCCTGCAGGAACGGTGGCATCAGCACGATGGGAGGCACGGTGAGCAGGCCGTACATGAAGACGAACGCGAGCCCCAGCGCGAAATTGCGCTGAACGACCAGGCTCAGATCCAGAAACGGCTGCCGTGCCGTGAGGCTGTGCGCAAGGAAGAGATAGAAGCCGAGTGCGGCCAGGCACGCTTCGATGATGATCTCGTTCGAGTCGAACCAGTCGAGGCTTCCGCCGCGGTCGAGCATGAGCTGCAGCGAACCCACGGCAATGGCGAGCGTCAGGAAACCGAACCAGTCCAGCTTGTGCTTCGCGTTGCGCACCGTCTCGGGGACGAACAGGACGATGCCGATCAGGGACAGGATGCCGAACGGCACGTTGATGTAGTAGATGAACCGCCAGCTCAGTTCCTCGGTGAGGAACCCGCCGATGGTGGGCCCGATGAACGAGCCGGTGACCGATCCCATGCCCCAGAGCGCCATGGCCTTGCCGTGCTCTTCCGGCGGGTAGGTGTCGAGGATGATGGCGTGCGACAAGGGGATGATGAACGCACCGCCCATGCCCTGGATCACGCGCGCGCCCACTTCGAACGCGAGCGTATCGGCGGCGCCGCACAGAACGGATGCCACGGTGAAACCCGCCAGGGAGTAGGCGAAGACGCGCTTGCGCCCGAACCGTGTCGACAGCCATCCCGCCGTGGGAATCGTGATGGCCGACGCCACGATGTAGGACGTGATGACCCACGCGATCTGGTCCTGCGTGGCGGAGAACGCGCCCTGCATATGCGGCAGGGCCACGGCGCCGATGGTCCAGTCGATGGAGTAGAGCAGCGACGCGAGCATCACCGAGGCGGTGACGAGGATGGGATGCCGTGGCGCGTTGGCAGCCGTATGCGGCATGCCGGGTTACTCGCCGGCCAGGGCCGGACGCGGCTGCAACGAGCGGGGAAGGTAGCCTTCGTCGAACCACCGCCGCACGACACGCGGCAGCCCGTTGGTGTGCTCGGTATCCACCCGCACGGTCACGGTCATGCCGGCTCGCAGGGGGGGCAAGCCTGGCGGCTGGGTCACGTCGAGCTTCACGGGAATGCGCTGAACCACCTTGACCCAGTTGCCGGTCGCGTTCTGCGGTGGCAGCACGGCGAACTCGGCGCCTGTCGCCGGCGCGATGGAGGCGACCGTGGCATTCCCCTCCACATCGGGGTACGCGTCGACCGTCACCGTGGCCCGTTGCCCGACGCGCATGTGCGTGAGCTGCGTTTCCTTGTAGTTCGCTTCGACCCAGGCGGATGACCCGCCGATGAGGCTGAACACGGGAACGCCCTTCTCCATGTGCTCCCCCACCTGCAGCTTCATGTTGCTCACGATGCCGGCAGAGGGCGCGCGCACGGTCGTGCGGGCGAGATCCGTCTGAGCTGAATCGAGCGCTGCCCGGGCTTCGGCGTAGCGGGGGAAACGCTCGACGGGAAGATCGGGATCGCCTGCTAGGCTCGCGACGACGCGGCTCGTCCGCTCGTGAACGCTCACCAGGCGGCGGCGCGCGAGTTCAAGGTTGTGGCGGGCCTCGTCGTGGGCATCTGCCCGGCTCATGCCGCTTTCCCGCAGCTTTTCCTGGCGCTCGAACTGGCGCTGCAGAAACGCGATGCTCTCCTCGGTTTCCTCCGCCTCCCGCAGGGAAGCACGGTATTCGGCGCGCAGCGACTGTACGTCCGTGCGGACCACGTCCATCTGCGCTCTCGCCTTGGCGATGGCGATCTCGAACGGTTGCGAATCGATGCGGAACAGCACGGCACCCGCATCCACCGGCTGATTGTCCTTGACGTTGACTTCCACGACACGCCCCGAGATCTCCGAACTGACGGCGACGATGTCGGCTTTCACGTAGGCGTTCTCGGTCTCGACGAAACGGCCGCTGCGCGCGTACATGGTGAGGCCGGCGATGACGCCGGCCGCGGGAATCAGGACAAGCAGCACGATGCGGATCGCGCCGCGCAGGGTGAACAACGAACGAAGGGACTTCATGCCTGCCTGGAAGGAACGATGCGGCGGCCGTTCCGCGCGGGTGCGCCGGCTTCGGAACGGGCCAGGTTGGACTTGATGGCCAGCAATGTATCGACGAAGGCTTCCCGCTGCTCCGCCGGCAACCCGGCCAGGGCATCGCGCCGGAGTTCGGCCGCCGCGGCCCGCATCGCCTTCATGGCGGGCTCCACCTCTTCCGTGAGAAAGATCCGCTTGGCGCGGCGATCGGCGCTGTCCGCCTCGCGCCGGATCCAGCCCTTCTGCTCCAGACGGTCGAGGAGGCGGCCGAGCGTGGGCTTCTCGATCTCGAGGATGTCGGCGAGTTCCGACTGGGTGGTTCCGTCGTTGCGGAAGAGATGGTTGAGCACCCACCACTGGGATCGCGTGAGGCCCAGGGAACGGACACGGCGGTCGAACGTCGTGCGCATCAGCCGCGCAACGTCGTTCAGGATGAAGCCGAAGTTGCGCGACAGGTCTTCCCGGAACATGGACGGATATTAGTTGCCTAGCTTATTGTTGGCAAGCTTATGGGTCGTGTGGGTATTGCCCGGGGTGAGCGGCGCCCGTCCCTGCGCCCGAGACCCTGCGGCCGATCTTGATACTCTCCGCCGGAACGGCACATCGGAGACGGTAGGGTGGGAAAGGGCGCGAGATTCGGGGTGGTGGGAACGGGGGCGATGGGGCTGGCGGTGGCGCAGCGGGCCATCGGTCTGGGAATGCAGACGTTCACGCGGGACATTGACGCGGAGCGCGACAGGCTGGCCGCCGAGGCAGGAGCACGCGTGTGCGCCACTCCGGCGCAGGTGGGGGAGCGGGCCGACGTCATCCAGGTGCTGGTCGTCGATCACCGCCAGGCCGACGAAGTCATCTTCGGACAGGACGGACTTGCGGCAGCCTGCCGGCCGGATGCCGTCATCGTCTTGAGCAGTACCGTGAGCCCCGGTTACGCGGAGTCCGTGGGGATCCGCCTGGCGCAGCGGTCCATCCACTTCATCGACGGCCCCGTGTCGGGCGGACCGGCGCGGGCGCGGGCCGGCACGATGTCCATGATGGCGGCCGGGTCCGATGCCGCCTTCGCGCTCGCCATGCCGGTGCTGGAGGCAATCACAGGTGCGCTGCTGCGCATGGGAGAGCGTCCAGGCGATGGAGCCCGCACCAAGATCCTCAACAACCTCCTGGCGGGGGTGAATCTGGCCGCGGCGGCGGAAGCGATGATGCTGGGCGAGCGGATGGGACTCGACGCCGGGCGGCTCATGGAAGCCGTGATGGCGAGTTCGGGCGACAGCTGGGTCATGCGGGACAGGATGCCGCGGGCCATGGCGGGGGATTTCGCGCCACGCGCCGCGGTCGAGATCCTGAGAAAGGACCTTTCGCTCGTGCTCGCCGCCGCGGACGACCTTGGCTATCCGATGCCCGTCACCGAGGCGGCGAAGTCGGTCTACGACGGGACGAGCGCACTGGGCTTCGGCGGGGACGACGATGCGGCGCTCGTGAAGTTCTACCGCCATCACGGGCGGCCGGAACCGTGAGCAACCCGGCCATCGCGAGCCGGGCGGCGGCTCAGCGGATCGAAGATGGGGCCGTCCGCCTTTCGCGGATCTCCTGCAGCGTGCCGAGGGCGGCATCGTGATGCGAACCCGGGATCGATACCGCCCGTTCGGCGAGGGACTCGGCTTCTTCCAGCCGTCCGGCTCGTGCCAGTACATTGGCGAGATTGTTGAGGATCGCGCCTGAGGCGGGATGGTGTTCCAGTGCCTCGCGGAAGGCCCGTTCGGAGCGGTCCAGGTCGCCGACGGCGTAGGCCGTGTTGCCCGCTCCCACGGCCAGGGTCAGATCGCCGGGCCAGCGTCGTACGCCTGCTTCGTAGGCCAGGTTCGCCTGAGGGGTCTTGCCGAGGCGTTCGAGCGCCAGGGCAGCCTCGACGTAGGGTGCGCGCTCGGCCTGCGGCGGCATGTCTCCGGGGCTCGTCGCGATCATCGCCCAGCGTCCGGATCGCGCCCAGGTCCTGTCGAAGGTGCCCCAGCCGATCACCTGCCGTTCCTCGAGTCCCGACCGCAGGTACAGGACGCGTTCGGCCCGGTCGAAGCCCACCACGACGGCGTAGTGCCACATGGGATAGATCGGCAGGGACAGGTTCTGCAGGACGATCACGGGCAGGCCCGACGCGACGTGCTCCATGACGGATTCCAGCGAAGGCGGCGTGCGCATCGCCACCGCGCCTGCCCGCCGTGCCCCGCCCAGCATGTCCAGGGGCAGGCTGCCCTTTCTGGCGGGCAGGAAGACGGTGGGTGCGAGGTCCTTCGGCTCGGCGGGCATGCCTCGAGCCGTCAGAACCATGGCGAGAGACGCCGGACCGCAGTGATCGGCTTCCTGTGGATAGAACGGGGTTGTGGCGAGTTCGGCCCGGACAGGCAATACGGCTGTGCGCTGCGGATCGAGGGCGGGCGTTCCGACGCAAGCGCCGAGCAGAAGCGCGCTCAGGACAAGCGCCGCGAGTCCGGACGGGCGCACGGACTGCCGCGATGACCGGGGAGCAGGAATGGAACCGAAGGCGGAAAAGACGCGGGACGCCCGCGTCTTTCCGGCAGAGCGAACAGTCAGCGCTTCATCGGCTTGGTGAACGAGAACACCTTGGTGTAGCCAAGGATGTCCGTCACCAGCAGAACCACGAATACCACGAGTCCGACAAAGAGGATCGTTCCGAGGGCGTCACCGCCGGCCGGCATCGAATCGAGCTTGCCGGAGAGCGACAGGACTTCGTCGTCCGTCATGGCGGCGACGCGCGCCTGCGCTTCGTCCGACGACACGCCCAGGCGGTCGAGCTGCTCCACCACATCGGTCCGCTGCAGGAAGGTGGCCACCCGTGCACGCGCCGAATCCGCCGGAATGGCGCTTTCCGCGCGCGCGGCATCTGTCCCCACCATGGCGGCCTGGACGGCACCGGTGAAGGCGAGCTGGGTGGTGGTGACGACGAGTGCCAGAGCAATCAACTTACGGAACGATTTCCACATGGTGATGAGCCTCCTTGACGTGACGTTGTTGACCTCTACCGCGATGACCGGGTGAACGGAAAGATGCGGGTGAGCCCCAGAGTGTCGGTCATGATCAGCACGGCGAAGACGAACACCGCGATCCCGATGATCCCGCGCCCGGCGGGCAGGGTCCTTGGATCCGGACACGAGGGGTCGTCCGCCGCCGTCGAGGCGGCGAGTCTCGCCTCCACCTCGGCGGGATCGACACCGGCCTGCAGCAGATAGGACCGCACCTCCGGGCTGCCGGCCATCGCAGGCAATCCGCATGCGTGCTGCTCGCCGGGGGCGGCGTCCGGGGTGGCGATCATGGCGCCATGGGCAGCCGTCGAAAGCGTCAGGTGCGTGAAGCAGACGGCCACCGCGACGGCGGTGGCGCGCTTCCTGGAATGGGTCATGGGGGCGAGGTTCCCTGTCTTTGTTCAGGAGGGGAGTCGTGTTCTTGAATTGAGACGGCTGGAGGTGGTGCCGATGCAGCAGTTTATAAAACTCGGTGCGATTGCGCTTGGCGAGCCGGGCGGCATGCGTCACGTTGCCGTTGGTCATCTTGAGAAGCCGTGCAAGGTAGTCGCGCTCAAACTGGCCGCGCGCCTTCTCGAAGGGCTGCAGCTCGGTCGACGGGCCGCGCAGGGCATTCTCGATGAGGGCGACGCTCACGATGGGGCCGGTGCTGAGCGCCACCGCCTGTTCCACCACGTTGAGCAGTTCCCGCACGTTGCCGGGCCAGTCGTATTCCATCAGGCGCGCCAGCGCATCCGCCCCGAAGGCATTCACGGTCTTGCCGTAGCGTGCGGCGAGCTGGGACAGGAAATGCGTGGCAAGGAGCGTGATGTCCTCCCTGCGCTCCCGCAGGGGCGGCAGCTCGAAGCTGACGACGTGGAGGCGGTAGTACAGGTCCTCGCGGAAACGGCCGTCGCGAATGCCGGTTTCCAGATCGCGGTGAGTCGCGGAGACGATGCGCACGTCGACGGGGACGGCCCGGGTCGCTCCCACCGGGCGGACACTGCGTTCCTGCAGCACACGCAGCAGCTTGACCTGGAGCGCCAGCGGCATGTCGCCGATCTCGTCCAGGAATACGGTGCCGCCGTGGGCCGACTGAAAGAGTCCGGTGTGGTCCCGCGCCGCGCCGGTGAACGCCCCCCGGACGTGACCGAAGAGTTCCGATTCCAGCAGGGACTCCGGGATCGCACCGCAATTCAGCGCCATGAAAGGCTTGTCGCGCCGCGGGCTGGCCCGGTGGATCGCGTGCGCCAGGAGCTCCTTTCCGGTGCCGCTCTCGCCCCGGATGAGGACGCTCGCGTCGCCGCTCGCCACGAGACGGGCTCGGGCGAGCACGGCTTCGAGTTCAGGGTTGTGGGTGATGATGGCCGAGCGCCAGCCATTGTCGTCCTCGGTGGCCGGCACGGCTGCGGACAGCCGCACGGCCCGCGAGATGAGCCCGACCAGTTCCTTGCCGTCGAACGGCTTGGTGATGTAGTCGAACACGCCCTTGCGCATGGCGGCCACGGCATCGGGAATGGAACCGTGCGCGGTCAGGATCACCACCGGCAGGGCCGGATGCGCACGGTGCACATGCTCGAACAGCGCCATGCCGTCCATGCCGCCCATCTTGAGGTCCGTCACGAGGACCTGGGGAATCGCCGCGGTGAGCTGGGCGAGCGCTTCTTCCGCGCTGCGGGCCGTCACCACTTCGAATCCGGCGGCGGTCAGACGAATGGACACGAGCCGAAGGAGATCCTCATCGTCGTCGACCACCAGCACCTTGCCCAGGGAAGGGTTCATTTCGGCTTGCCTCCTTGATCCTTCTGAATCATCGCCCTCTCTACATCCTTGAGGGCGTCGAGTTTACGCTGCAGTTCGTCCGACTTCTTCTGCTCCTCCCGGACCTTCGCGACCTGGGCCTGCACCGCGGCATCGTTGCGCCGGGATTGTTCGATCGAGGCCAGGAGCATCTGCGCCAGTCCGCGCCAGGGCCCCTTGGGGCGGCCCTCGCTCCGCGAATAGGGCTCGAGCAACTGGGCGGCAGAGGCCTCGTTGCGGAACGGAGCCGCGGGGTGCAGGTACAGCAGGGCGAGCTTGAGCCGGGAGGCCTCCGAACCCGCCGCGGCGTAGTCGCGCTTGGCGTCCTCGAGTTCCTGTTTCAGCGCGTTCGCGGGCTTGGAACGCAGCCCGGCATAGAAATTCATCACGTCGTCGATTTCGCTGCGGACTTCCTGGGGCGGCAGGATGTCGCACTTCTTCTCGACCACGGCGGGCTGGGCCGGTCCTTCGTGGGGCCTGACCTCGGTTTCGACCTGGGGCGCCGGCGTCTTGCAGCCGGACAGGGCCGCCGAACACAGGACGAACGCGGTCAGCGTGCGCCGCACGCCGGAAGAAGCCCGTGCCGTCACGCGGCCTCCCGCTGCGGTTGCGGCTGAGGCTGGCGGCGCGGGATCTCCACGCGGAGCCGCGTGCCCTCGTCCTGCGGTGCCACCTCGATGTGGCCGTGATGCGCGAGGACGAACTCGCGCACGATCGCCAGCCCGAGGCCCGTGCCCTTGAGCGGCCCTTCGTAGGGTGCGGACCCGTGATAGAAGGGCTCGAAGACGTGATCGCGTTCCTCGGGGCGGATGCCGGGCCCCGCGTCGCTGATTTCCAGGCGGACCGTGTCGGCGTGTTCCGACACCTCGACCCCGATGCGCGAGTTGCGGGGCGCGAACTTGACGGCGTTGGAGACGAGATTGCTGAGGATCGCCGTGAGCTTGTCGCGGTCGCCTTCCACGCTCAGCGCAGGGCAGGTCACGCTGAGACGCAGGCCCTTGGACGCCATGGTGAGTCTGTGCTGCCGGCCGACCGAGGCGATCAGCTCGGGCAGGTGGACCGTGCTGAGGTTGAGCGCGGTCCGGTTGAACTGCGCCTGATGGTAGTTGAGCAGCCGCTCGATGAGCTCCTGCAGCCGCTGCGTGTTCTGCTTGAGGATCGCCGTGACTTCGCGCTGGGCGGGCGTCAAGGGGCCCACCAGCTGCTCGTCCAGCAGTCCCGCCCCTTCCTTGATGGCCGCCAGCGGCGTCTTCAGTTCGTGCGAGACGTGATGCAGGAACAGGCGCTTCTGGCCTTCCAGTTCGATCAGCCGCTGGCGCATCCAGTCGAGCTGGCGGCCGAGGTTTTGCAGGTCCTGCGGCCCGGTGACCTGCACCGGCGTATCGAAGTTTCCATCCCCCATGCGCCGGATGGCGGCGTCGATCTGCCCGATGGGGCGCGAGATGAGGATGATGGCGCCCACGAGCAGGACGAGCGCGATGGGCACCAGCGCGACGAGCTGCCAGAAGACGAAGCGCTGGACGCCTTCGGCCATGGCCTGAAGGGACGCGACTTCCCGCTCCACGATGCCGTTGCCGAGATCCGACAGGGAACGGGCAAGGGCGTCGAGTTCGTCGAACTCGCCCAGAAGCTGCCCCAGCGCGTCCGGCACCGCCCACGCGGCGTCGATGGACAGGGCAAGCTGGGCCTCGCGCTGGGCGAGCCGGGCGAGCTGGCGGGACTGCTCCGCGTCGAGGGCCAGGGTGCTCATCGACCGGGTGCCTTCGATGAACTTCGCCCGGGCATGCGCGTAGCCCTCCAGGAGCGCGCTGTCCGACAGGGCGCTCGCCTGCCGCACGCTTCGCTCCATGGCCGTGAGCTGCTCCATCAGGAGGCGGCTGGATTCGGTTGCGCGCATGGCCTGGTGCACCGACTTCTGGCTCCGCTGGGTGATGTCGTGAATCGACACGGCGTTGTTCACGATCGCCAGGATGAGCGGCAGGGCGACCAGCAGGAAGCCGACCGTGATCAGCTTCAGGAAGGACCGTGGATAGTGCACGGACCACTTGAGTGGCCGGGGCATGTCCATGGCGGCCGGGTGTCCCGTCATGCGTCGAAACTGACCTCGGCGGAGCCGATCGGGCCGAAGTCGGCCACGACGGTTTCGCCGGGACGCACCGTCATCGGGACGATGCAGGTGCCGGTCGTCACGACTTCGCCCGCGGACAGCGGCACGCCGAAGCGGGACAGGCGGTTGGCGATCCACGCCAGGGCCAGCCGGGGATCCCCCAGGACGTTGCGACCGGCCCCCTGCGCGGAAACCTTGCCATCGGTCCGGACGGTGACGGGGTGTTCCGCGAGATTCATGGAGCGCCAGTCCGCCGTGGTCGCCGGGCCGGACGTCCACCAGCAGGCGCAGGCGTTGTCGGCCAGGATCTGCGGCCCTCCCGCCTTCACGAAATCGGCATAGCGGGAATCGGGGACCTCGATGGCCGGATGCAGCGATTCCACGGCTGCCAGCACTTCGTCGACCGTGTACTCGCTCGACCTTGGCGCGAGGGTCCGGCCCATGCGGAAGGCGAACTCCGCCTCCATCACCAGCATGCCGTTGCCGGCGAGGGAGAAGCGCGCGGGGCTGGGCTTGACGCGCGTGGAAAGGAGCGTCCCCACCAGCGGTCCCGGCACGCCGATGTGCTGCTGGCCGGCCGTGCTGGTGGCGGCAATCTTCCAGCCGACCCGGCTCGCGCCGGCGACGGAGGGCAGCTGGCTCTGTACGGCGAACCCTTCCTCTTCCGTGGCGGGACGGAGATGGTCGGGCAGTCCCCCGATCTTGCGGGAGCCCTGCCAGGAGTCCCACAGGAAACGGGCGGCGGCGACGGTGTGGGCGGAATCCATGAGTCGATTGCTCCTAGGACGATCTTGATGTGCGGGGGAACGCAAGGCCGAGATCGGCCCGGCGGCGCCAGGGACGCGGCTTTCTCGAATCGTGCCCGGGCGGTTTGACGCCGGCTGTCATGACGCGGGCGGTTCCGGGACTGCGGAACGTGGCGGACGCACGACGTTGAGCAGCGGCTCGCCGCGGGCCAGGCGATCCAGGTTCCGGGCAATGATAGTGCACCGTCGCTCCGCCAGCGCATCCGTCCACGCGGAGGCATGCGGGGTCATGATCACGTTGTCCAGCTCGTGAAACGGGTACCGGGAAGGACGATGGATCGGAACCAGGTCGGTCGATTGCGGCGGATACGAGTACCAGGTGTCGATGATGGCGCCCCCGATGCTGCGGCTCCGGCAGGCCTCGTAGAGAGCGCTTTCATCGATGGTCGCGCCCCTTCCCACATTCATGACCACGGCGGTGGGCTTCATCGCACGGAAGGCCGGGGCGTCGAGGATGCCCCGCGTGCTTTCGTCCAGAGGCAGGGCGCAGAGGATGAAATCGGCCTGCGCAATCACGGGAAGCAGTTCCGTCATGGGCCGGACTCGCTCGCACCATTGATCGCCCGGACCGCTGGTCCGGCTCACGGCGGTGACCCGGACCCCGAAGGCGTGCGCCCGCCTGGCGGTCTCCCGTCCGATGCGCCCGTACCCCACGATCGCCAGCGTCTTGCCGAAGAGATCGCCGTGTCGCGGGCCGCACAGATAGGATCCCCACCAGCGGCCGGTCCGGAACTCGGCGTCGAGCCGGCGCAGTTGCGTGACCCACTCGAGCATGCCGGCCAGCACGAACTCGGAGATGCCGATTTCGTGCTCGTAGGCGTTGCACACGGAGGCGCCGGGCGGAACGGCATCGAAATCGATCTCGTCCGTTCCGGCCCCGGGCAGTTGCACCAGCCTGAGGCCAGGGCCGTCCGGGTAATCACGGGGCCACTGCATGGAGACGAGGGCGTCCGCCTGCCTCATGGCGGCCGCGAAGGCGGCGCGGTCGGTGTGATCCGCGACGAGGATCTCCCACGGCGTTTCGACCAGCCGGGGGACGGGGGCGAGCCTACCGTCGTTGTCAATGGACTTGATGAGCAGCTTCACCGGCGAAACCCGTCCCGGGCGATGAGAGTTTTGCCCGACAGTTTAGTCGGGGTTAGCGGGATTTCAACCAAAACCTAACGTTTTTCAGGATTGAAATCTCTCATTTTGTTCGTTTCAATCCGGGGCGACTGTGCTAGCCTGACGTTGTCGTCGGACGGGGACGCGCCGGGCGAGGGGCAAACGAACCTCGCGAAACTTGCGCAAACCCAGTGTATTTGTCCTGACCGCGGATGTAGACTCGCGCACATTAGCAGGAGACCACCATGAAAAAATTCTTGAAATCCCTCGCCCTCGTCGGCGCCCTCGGACTGGCAGGCGGTTCGGTTCCTGCAAGCGCCGCGTTCGAAGCTCAACTCTCCCCCGCCGCCTTTTTCCGGGCCTTGCCACGCTCGATAACGAGTTCATGCTCGAACTCAGCGTGAGCGGTCTGCACAGTCTGGGGATCGACCTCTCGGACGGCATCATCCTCACTGCCGTCATCGGTGCCACGCCCGTGAAAGCCCGTTCACGATCGAGTTGTACGACGATCCGAACACCGTGGAGGACTACTCCACGGACAGCCTCGGCAGTTTCTTCGCCGGCCTCGTCACACCGTCGGTGACCGCCGTGCCTGGAGGTGCCAGCAGCGCCCAGGCGTTGTTCTTCAGCTTCTCCATGTTCGACCCCAACGATTCGGCCGAGATCATCGATTCCGGATTCCGGCGTCTTGGCAAAGTTTGTGGTCCGCAGCGCCGCGGGGCGACGCCTGGCCAGTGGGGAATTGTGGCGGCAGTGGTGGCGGACAACGAGGTCGAGCCGGCGGCGGAGTCCAGTCTCGCCGGAATGACAACCACACTGGTCGCTGTCCCCGAACCTGAAACGTACGCCATGTTCGGCGCGGGGCTGATGATGCTGGGTCTGGGAATGGTCCGCCGCCGCGCGCGGTGAATGGCAGAAAGCTTGCATCGGGGCGGCGACGCCGTTCGCGCCCCGTGCCGACTGGCGGGGGTCTCTAGTCAATCATGAAGAAAGGAGAAAAACAGATGGCCAAGGCACCGGAAGAGGGCGCAAAGCCCGCCGAGCCCAACATGCCCAAGGTGAAGTGGGACACCCAGGGTCTCAAGAGCACCTACTGCAATTTCGTCAACGCCACCAGCACCCGGGAAGAAGTGGTGCTGAACTTCGGCGTGAACCAGAACTGGGACAGGATGGCGGGGGAAGTGGAGATCGAACTCGATCACCGCATCATCCTGAGCCCCTTCGCTGCGAAGCGGCTGACCGATCTCCTGCAGAAGCTGATGGCGGAATACGAGAACCGCTACGGCGAACTGAAGTGATCTTCGTGCCGTCCGGACTCGGATGATTCAACTGCCCGGAGAAAGCACAGTCCGGCTCGAGGATCCGAGGCCAGAAGAAAAAGCCGCCCGCTGGGCGGCTTTTTCTTCTGCCAGAACCCTCGATGTCCGCATGGCCATGTGGCTTCAGCTGCTGGCCCTGCGTGTTCCTTCCGCGCGCTCTGCCTTCGTTTTTCGCAAGGGACCCGACTCCGCAGGAGTGTCACGTGTTGCCCATTGGGGCGAGAACACCGAGCCCGCGGAAGCGGAGCACTCGGCGCGCCAGGGGCTCACCCGGGGCATCACCCTGATCCGCTCCGTGGGCAGGCGGTTCCACCTGATCGCCCAGCCCGACCAGTACTCGGACTGGGTGGTCGTGTTCGAATGCGATCCGGTGCAGCCGCGCGAACTCCAGGCCGGGCTCGACGAGCTCCGCTGGGGTGCGGGCTGGCTCGTGGCAAGCGTGGAGCAGGTTGCCGGGCGCGACACCGCGATCGTCGCGAGGCGGCTGGGCACCGCGACCCGCGCGGTCGAGGTCTGCGGGCAGGGCCGTGAGGTCGTGAGTGCTGCCATTGCCCTCGCGGAGTGTCTCGTGGACGCGTTTCCGTCCGCGTTGGTGAGCGTCGGCATCTTTCGCCACGAGGTGCTGTCACTCGGCGCACGCCGGGGGGACGAAGCCGGTACCGGCAACGAAGAAATGGACGTGCGGCGGGAAGCGCTGGTGCGGGCGGCCATCGACCAGGGTCGGGTCCTGATCGCGAGTGCCCTGCCGGAAGTTGCCCCCGCCCTGGACCTGACTGTCGCGCCGGAGCTGGGACCCCGCGTTTGCGCACTGCCTCTGGCAGGTACGGCGGGAAGCGCCGGAGTGCTGTTGTGCGAGCGGTTCGCAGGGCCCGCGTTCACTGCGGAAGAACTCGCGACCCTCGAGCACGTGGCCCTGCTGGTGGGCCCCATCATCGAACTGAAGCCCGTATCGCGTGCCGCAGGCGTCAGCCGGGAGCGGCGGGCGCTGGTGGGCCTGTTCGGCAAGGCCCGCTTCAAGGCGAAGCTCGGCCTCGTGGCCCTGCTGGCGGCCGTGCTCGTGTTGCTCGGGGCAACGGGGGAGTACCAGGCACCGGTGTCCGTGACCGTCGAAGGAACCCCGCCGCGCAAGATCGCCGCCCCGTTCGACGGCAAGCTGGCGGAGGTGCTGGTGCGCACGGGCGACACGGTGCGGCGCGGGCAGGTGATCGCCCGGATGGACGACAGCGAACTGCAGCTCGAGCGCGTGAAACTGGTGGCGGAACGGGACCGGCTGGCGCAACTGGCGCGGGACCTCAAGGACGCCGACGGCGCCGGTTCGTCCGAATCGCTGGCTGCCAAGCGCAAGGACATCGAGATCCGGCTGGCGGTGATCGACGAACGGTTGTCGAAGCTGCAGATCCTGAGCCCGCTGGAGGGCATCGTGCAGGCCGCGCCGATGGCCGGCGGGCCCCGGCTTGCCGTTCAAGGGGATCAGCCGCTGTTCAGCATTGCGCTGCTCGATGGTTACCGGCTTCTCATCGAGGCGTCGTCCGCCGACCAGGAGCTGCTGCGCGAAGGCCAGACCGGCCTGGCGCATTTTGCGGCTTCCGGTACCGCCGTTCCGTTCACGATCACGAAGATCACGGGCCAGGACACCAGCTCCGTCAAGGTGGAAGCACAGACGCAACGGGTGAACACCGAGGTCGGCCCCGGTACCCAGGGCGAGGGCGTGATCGATTTCGGTACGCGCAAGCAGGTGTGGATCTGGTGGCGCAAACTACAATCCGACGTTCGAGGCTGAACCAAGGATTGGGAATGAAGATCATCGATCTGCGCAGCGATACCGTCACCAGACCCACGGCCGGCATGCGCGCGGCCATGGCCGCAGCGGAAGTGGGTGACGACGTTTACGGGGAGGACCCCACCGTCAACCGGCTCGAGTCCCGGGTCGCGGAACTGCTGGGGAAGGAAGCCGCGGTGTATGTCCCGACGGGCACCCAGAGCAACCTCATCGGGCTCATGTCCCACTGCGAAAGGGGAGACGAGTACATCGTCGGGCAGCAGGCCCACACCTACAAGTACGAAGGCGGAGGGGCGGCCGTTCTCGGCAGCATCCAGCCCCAGCCCATCGACAACGAGCCGGACGGCACCCTGGATCTCCAGCGGGTCGCGGCAGCGATCAAGCCCGACGATTCCCATTTCGCGAAGACCCGCCTGCTGGCGCTGGAGAACACGATCGGCGGCAAGGTGCTGCCCACGGCGTATCTGGCCGATGCCGAATCCCTCGCGCGAAGCCGCGGCCTGGGCATGCATCTGGATGGCGCGCGGCTCTTCAACGCGGTCGTGAAACTGGGGGTGCCGGTGAGGGACGTCGTCCGGCACTTCGACACCGTGTCCGTGTGCCTGTCCAAGGGATTGGGAGCACCCGTCGGCTCAGTGCTGGCAGGACCGGCGGCGAACATCGTCCGCGCGCGGCGCTGGCGCAAGGTTCTCGGCGGCGGCATGAGGCAGGCCGGCGTCATGGCGGCCGCAGGACTGTACGCACTCGATCACCATGTCGAACGGCTTGCCGAGGACCACGGCAATGCGCAGCTGCTGGCCGAGCGCCTGGCGGTCATCCCGGGGGTCGGCGTGGATCCGTCCGCGGTGCAGACCAACATGGTGTTCATGAGCATCCCTGCCTCGCTGCATGCGGCGTTCAAGGACAGCCTCGCGAAGCGCGGCATGATGGTCTCCACCGGTCCCACGATCCGGCTCGTCACGCATCTGGACGTCACGCGCGATGACATGCTGGCGTTCGCGTCCGCCGTCGCACAGTTCATGCAGGAGAGCGTTCCCGCCGGTTCGCGCGCAGGCGCGCGGGTCTGACAGCGCCGGACCCATGGGAGACGGGCGCTGTCGGCAGGCACTGACAAGGCGTGACCTCCAGCGGCTTGCCGCCATCGCGAAGCGCAGCCGTACCGAACTGCTGCGCTTGAATGCCGGCCTTGGGCTTCTTTATGGCCGGCGCTTCCTGTGTTCGGTCCTCGCGGGTGACGCGGGGGACCATTTCATCAACGGTCTCACGGGCTTCGAGGGCTTCGAGGTCTGGTGTTTCTTCGCACGGCATCCCGAGGCGCCGTTCCCGACGCACCGCCACAGCCGCGAGGACTTCGGCGAATCCCGCTTCGGTCCCGATCCTGCCTTGCCCGAGACGTTCGTGGGGCGTGCGGTCGACGTTCAGGGACGCAGCATCGACGGCGCTCCCGGAGAGGATCCGCTGCGCCTGCTGACGGAGTATCTGCGCAGCAAGGCTACGCCGACAGCGCGGGAACTGGCCGCCCAGACGCTCGTGGTGATCGAACCGGAGCCGCTCCTCGGTTTCCACGCCTGGCCCGCGCTTGCGCTGCGCTGAACCTCCCGCCGGCGACCGCCGACGGTTCGCTGGTCCTGCTCTTGCTCGAGAGCGGGCGGTCCCGATTCACCTGCCTGTCACACCATGCATGTCCCGCTCATGCGCCGCTTCCGGCGGCAATTCCTGACCCTGGGCGTTGGTGCCGTTGTGGTTGCCGTGGCCTTTGCGCAGACCGGTAAGCCCGCGAAGCCGGTCGCCGCGGGACAGCCTGCCGGCCGGACGGTACCGTCGGCCGTGTCCCAACCACGCAGTCCGGGCGTCGAGTTCCGGGACTGTGACTTCTGTCCTCTGATGGTGGTGGTGCCTCCGGGCAGTTTCCGCATGGGGTCTCCCCGAACGGGAGACGGAGCGGGGGCGGAGGAGGGCCCCCAGCACAACGTCACGATCGGGTACGGTCTGGCGGTGGGCAAGTTCGAAGTCACGCTTGCCGAATGGAAGACGTGCGTCGATCAGGAGGCCTGCACTGCTCCGCAGAAACCCAGTTACTACGCGGCGTCCGACCCTCGCCAGCCGGCCTACGACCTGGACTGGAACGCGGCCAGGAAGTACGTGCAATGGCTTGCCGCCCGGAGCGGAAAGCCCTACCGGCTGCTGACCGAGGCCGAGTGGGAATACGTGGCCCGCGCCGGCTCGGACACGGCCAGACCGTGGGGCGACTCGGCGGATCAGGCATGCCTGTACGCGAACGTGGCGAACGCCTCGAGCATCCGCGAGACGTGGTGGAAGAAGGAATGGGCCGCCCCGCATGCCTGCGAGGATGGTCATGCGAGCGGCACGGCGCCCGTCGGCAGCTACCGCCCCAACCGCTTCGGCGTGCACGACATGCTGGGCAACGTGTGGGAGTGGGTGGAAGACTGCTACGTGGATTCGTATGCGGGCGCGCCGGCCAACGGATCGGCCGTTCAGAGAAGCGCATGCGAGAGGCGCGTGGTTCGTGGCGGCAGCTGGGTCAGATTTCCCAGACACGTGCGTTCCGCGCACCGCAATCGCGGCGATCCCGCCGTGAAGGGGGACGATCTCGGCTTCAGGGTGGCGCTGACGCTGCCTTGAGGCCGTACGGTCAGAGGGGGGTGCCGCGCATGCCTGCGGGGATGGTCATGCGGGCGAGAGGACCGCTCTCTCCATGCGCTCCAGGGCATTCTCCAGCACGGAGCGCGGGCAGCCGAAGTTGAGTCGCAGAAAGCCCGGTGCACCGAAGTCCGCGCCGTCGTAGAGCCCCACACCCGCCGATTCGAAGAAGCGCGCGCAATTCTCGATACCGCTGCCACGGCAGTCGATCCAGGCCAGATAGGTGGCCTCGGCATGGTGCACGCGAAAACCCGGCAATGCGCCGATGCGCCGTTCCACCAGAGCGAGATTGGCCCGGAGATAGTCGATCAACGCGAGCCGCCAAGGCTCGCCGTCGCGGTACGCCGCGAGTGTCGCCCACAGGCCGATCGTCATGGGACGGTGGACGATGCCGCGCATCACGTCCGCGATACGGCGGCGCAGGGAAGCATCGGCAACGATAGCGAATGCGGTGCCCAGGCCGGGCAGGTTGAAGGTCTTCGACGCCGCCATCAGCGTGACGGTCTTCGCCGCAATTTCCGGCGAGAGCGATGCGATGGGCACGTGCTTCCTGTCCGGGTCCAGGACGAGGCCGCAATGGATCTCGTCGGAGCAGACGACGAGATTGCGGCGCAGACACACGTCGGCCAGCCCATGCAGTTCCTCCCGCGAGTACACCCGCCCGACGGGGTTGTGCGGATTGCACAGCAGCAGCAGTCGCGAGGCCGGCGTCAGCGCTCGTTCGAGCACAGCGGCGGAGAACGACGCACGACCGTTCTCCTCCACGAGCGGCACGCGCACGCACCCGCGCCGGGCGTTGCCCGGCGCACTGAGGAACGGCGGATAGATCGGAGTCGCAGTGACGATGTCGTCACCGGGTTCTCCCACTGCCCGCGCCACGATGTTGAGGCCCGATACCAGCCCGGGAACCCAGACGAACCAATCGGGATCCGGTGTCCAGCCATAGGCGGCCTGCAGTCTCGCGACAATCGCCTCCACCAGTTCCGGCCCCGGTTCCACGTAGCCGAACACGCCGTGGTCCACGCGGCGCCTGAGCGCATCGACGATGGCGGGCGCCGAGCGGAAGTCCATGTCCGCCACCCACATCGGGATGACGTCGCGGCCGCGATAGCGATCCCACTTGAGGCTCCACGTTCCCCCGCGATCGACGATCGTGTCGAAGTCGAACTCGGGGCGCGTGGACATGGCGGTCAGGCTGCCTTGGCGGGGGCTTCGAGGTCGCGAAGAATCTCCCGCACGCGGACGATGCGCATGGCGACCTCCGTGAGCTTCGATTCGACGCGCAGCCTGTCCGGACCGGACAGACGCCAACCCTTGCGGCTCTGGATGAGCCGGATGATGTGCGCGGGTTCCACCGGCGGGTCCGGCTTGAACGTGACCACGATGGCTTCCGGCGCCGCATCGATCCGCACCACGCCCAGCGGTTCGGCCACCACCCTCAGCCGGTGCGTTTCCACCAGCGCCTTCGCCGCGTCCGGCAGGCGGCCGAACCGGTCTACCAGTTCCTCCATCATGCGCTCCAGCTCCTCGAGCTTCTCGCAGTTCGCCAGGCGCTTGTAGAGCACCAGCCGCTCGTGCACATCTGCGCAGTAGTCGGCCGGCAGCAGGGCCGGCGTGTGCAGGTTGATCTCGACGGTGGCGTGCAGCGGTCCTTCCAGATCCGGCTCGCGTCCGTTCTTGAGCGATTTCACCGCATGGTTGAGCATGTCGATGTAGAGGCTGAATCCCACCTGCTGCATCTCGCCGCTCTGCGATTCGCCCAGGACCTCGCCGGCGCCGCGGATCTCGAGGTCGTGCATGGCGAGATAGAACCCGGACCCGAGTTCGTCCATGAGCTGGATCGCTTCCAGCCGCTTCTTCGCCTGCGACGTGACGGCTTCCTCGTCGGGCGTCAGCAGGTACGCGTAGGCCTGGTGGTGCGAACGGCCGACACGTCCGCGCAGCTGGTGCAGCTGGGCCAGCCCGAAGCGGTCCGCCCGGTTGATGATGATGGTGTTGGCCGACGGCACGTCGATGCCGGTCTCGATGATCGTCGTGCACAGGAGCACGTTGAAGCGGCTCTGATAGAAGTCGCGCATCGCGTGTTCGAGTTCCCGCTCGGGCATCTGCCCGTGCGCGACGCGCAAGCGCGCTTCGGGCAGCAGGGCGCCCAGTTTGGCTTCCCAGTTGCCGATCGTTTCGACCTCGTTGTGCAGGAAGTACACCTGCCCGCCGCGCTTGAGTTCGCGCAACACGGCCTCGCGCACCAGGCCGTCGGAGAATCGCGACACGAACGTCTTGATCGCAAGCCGCTTCTGCGGTGCCGTGGCGATCACGGAGAAATCGCGCAGGCCTTCGAGCGACATGGCGAGCGTGCGCGGAATGGGCGTGGCGGTGAGCGTCAGCACGTCGACCTCGGCGCGGAGCTGCTTGAGACGTTCCTTCTGCCGCACGCCGAACCGGTGCTCCTCGTCGATGATGACGAGGCCGAGATTCTTGAACTTGACGTCCTGCGACAGCAGCTTGTGCGTGCCGATCACGATGTCGACGCCGCCTTCCTCGATGCCCTTCAAGGCGGCGGCGGACTCCTTCGCGGAGCGGAACCGCGACAGCTCCGCGAGCTTGACCGGCCAGGGTGCGAACCGGTCCGAGAAATTCTGGAAGTGCTGCTCCGCGAGCAACGTGGTCGGGACCAGCACGGCGACCTGCTTGCCATCCGCGACAGCGACGAACGTGGCACGCAGCGCCACCTCCGTCTTGCCGAATCCCACGTCGCCGCAGATCAGGCGGTCCATGGGCTTGCCCGATTGCAGGTCCTGCACGACAGCCTCGATCGCCAATGCCTGGTCGACGGTCTCCTCGAACGGAAAGCCTGCCCGGAACGCTTCGTAGTCGTGGTGCTTCACGCTGAACGCATGGCCTTGCCGCGCGGCGCGCTGGGCGTAGAGGTGCAGCAATTCCGCCGCCGTGTCGCGCACCTGCTTCGCCGCCTTGCGGCGCGCCTTCTGCCAGTCGCCGCTGCCCAGCTTGTGCAGGGGAACGGACTCGGGCGACGCGCCCGCGTAGCGGCCGATCACGCGCAGCTGCGACACCGGAACGTACAGCTTGTCGCCGCCGTCGTACTCGAGCGTGAGCAGTTCCGCGGGACCGTCTCCCAGATCCATGGTCACCAGCCCGAGATAGCGGCCGATGCCGTGGCTTTCGTGAACGACCGGGTCGCCCACCTTGACCTCCGAGAGGTCGCGCAGCACGTTCTCGGCGGAGGTCCGCTTCTCCCGTTCACGCGCGGTACGGCTGCGGTTCGAGGCGGCGTAGAGCTCCGTCTCGGTGACCAGCGCCATCCCCGCGGAAGGCACCGCGAACCCGTCGAACACGGGCGAGACCGTCAGGGCCAGCGGCTGGGTCCCCGCGGCGAAGGCGGAGTAATCGTCGACCAGCACCGGTTCCAGCCCATATTCCCCCAGCAGTTCCAGCATCGTCTCGCGCCGGCCCGGGCTTTCCGCGGCGAGCAGCACCCGCCCGCCGAACTCTCCCAGGTAGCGTTTGAAGGCTGCGAGAGGATCCTGGGCACGCCGGTCGACGGCCAGGGCGGGCAGCGGGGTCACGCCGGCCTTGGTGTCCGTCGCCTCGCGGTGCAGATCGATCCGCGAGAACGGCTTCACGGACGAGAAGAACTCGTCCTCGCGCAGGTACAGGGCAGTGGGCGGAAGGATGGGCTGCTGCGAATCTCCCCGCAGCAGGTCGTAGCGTGACTGGGTGTCGCGCCAGAACGCGGCGATGGCTTCGCCCAGGTCGCCCTGCGTGGCGAAGAGCGTGTTCTCGGGCAGATAGTCGGCGAGGATCGCCGTGTCCTCGAAGAACAGGGGCAGGTAGTACTCGATGCCCGGGGGCACGCCGCCCGCGCCCATGTCCTTGTACAGCCGACGCTTGGATGGGTCGCCTTCGAACTCTTCCCGGAAGCGCCGGCGGAACAGTGTCCGGCCTGCTTCGTCGAGCGGGAACTCGCGAGCCGGCAGGAGCCGCACGTCGTTCACCTTGTACAGGCTGCGCTGGGTATCGACGTCGAAGGTGCGGATGGATTCGATCTCGTCGTCGAACAGATCGATCCTGTAGGGCACCGCCGAGCCCATGGGAAAGACGTCGATGAGCCCGCCGCGATAGCTGAACTCGCCCGGCGCGACAACCTGCGAGACGTTGGAATATCCCGCCATCGCGAGCTGCGCCCGGAACGACTCCGGGTCGAAGCGGGATCCTTGCCGGAAGAAGAAGGTGTATGCCGACAGGTAGGCCCGCGGTGGCAGCCGCATGAGCGCCGTCGTCACCGGGACGATCACCGCGTCGACCTGCCCTTGCGCGAGCAGATAGAGCGTCTCGAGGCGCTCGGAGACCAGGTCCTGATGCGGGGAGAAGCTGTCGTAGGGCAGGGTTTCCCAGTCCGGCAGGACATGGACCTTGAGGGCCGGCGCGAACCAGCGCATCTCCGCGGCGATGCGCTGCGCATCGGTCGCGGTCGCGGTGACCGCGGCAAGCGGACGATGGCGGGCGGCGAGTTCGGCCAGCGCCAGCGAGTCGGATGAGCCGGGGAGGGGACCGGCCGCAAGGCGGTGTCCCCTCGGGGGAACGGATAGGGAAAGCAACATCGTCGAGGGTGGAGTGCGAAGCGCGGGCATTATAGGCCGGGGTTTCGCGCGACCCGCGCCCGGCCCGGTCCGTCGCCGTGCGATGCCATGCTAATCTGCCGCCCGTGATCAACGAACGCCCGCTTCCCGTCATCGCTCTCGTGCCCGCCGCCGGATCGGGCAGCCGCCTGGGTCACGCACTTCCCAAGCAGTACGTGCCGGTCGGAGACAGGCCCTTGATCCACCACACCCTGGCGCGTCTTGCCTCCCATTCGCGCATCGACCGGGTTGTCGTGGTCCTGTCGGCCGACGATTCGCGGTTCGACACCGAGGATGGCGCAGCGATGCCCGGCAAGCTCGAAGTGCTCCGGACGGGCGGCGCGACGAGGGCGGAGACGGTGAGAAACGGACTGCGCGCGTTGAGCGGCGCCACCGACAGCCGGGCCTGGATTCTCGTGCACGACGCGGCGCGGCCCTGCGTCACTCACGGCCTCATCGACCGCATGCTTCACGAACTCGAAGACGATCCCGTGGGCGGAATCGCGGCCCTGCCCGTGGCGGACACGCTGAAGCGTGCCGATGCGGACCGGCGGATCGCCGGCACGGTCGTCCGCACGGGCCTGTGGGCGGCGCAGACGCCCCAGATGTTCAGGCTCGGTCCTCTCCTGGCGGCGCTGGAGGCCGCCGATCCGGCGCACATCACGGACGAGGCGGGTGCCATGGAGGCCGCCGGGCACCGGCCCCGTCTGGTGGAAGGCGACGCGACGAACATCAAGGTCACCTATGCACGCGACGTTGCGCTCGCCGCGCGCTTTCTCGAGCAGGACGGTCTCTGAATCATGCACACGCTGCGCATCGGCCAGGGCTTCGACGTGCACGCTCTCGTTGCCGGCCGGCCGCTCATCCTGGGCGGCGTCACCATTCCCTTCGATCGGGGGCTGCTGGGACATTCCGATGCCGATGCGTTGTTGCACGCGCTGTGCGATGCGCTCCTGGGAGCCGCGGCACTGGGCGACATCGGCCGCCACTTTCCCGACACCGATCCCGCGTTCAGCGGAGCCGACAGCCGCATGCTTCTGCGCGAGGTCGCCGCGAGAGTGCGGGCCGCGGGCTATGTCGTCGGCAACGTGGATGCCACGATCATCGCGCAGGCGCCGAAAATGGCGCCGCACATTCCGGCGATGGTCGCCAACATCGCCGCCGACCTGGGAATCGCCCGGGATTGCGTCAACGTGAAGGCCAAGACCACGGAGAAGCTGGGCTTCACCGGGCGTGGCGAGGGGATCGCCACGGAGGCCATCGCCCTGCTGCAGGCCGCGCCCCATGAGCGCGAGTCCGGGCGCGCCTGAGAGCGAAGCGGTCCGCTGCTTCTTCGCGCTCTGGCCGCCGGCGGGGGCCATGGAGGCCCTGGGCCGGCAGGCGGCCTCGCTGGCGCGCGAACTGGGCGGTCGACGCACGCGCAACGAATCGATCCACCTCACGCTCGCCTTTCTCGGCGACGTGTCACCCGCGGCGATCGCCCGCCTCTCCGAGGTTCCGCCGGACATTCCCGTCGCGCCGTTCGAACTGGTCGTGGACCGCCTGGGCGCCTGGAACCACAACGGCATCGGTTGGGCGGCGCCGTCGGCGATTCCCGGACCGCTGATGCGGCTCGAGCGGCGTCTGTCCCGCTGGCTGGCACAGGAGGGGTTCGAACTGGACGCGCGGCCCTTTCGTCCCCACGTCACGCTGGTTCGGCGGGCGACGGGCCGGAAGGCGGAATGCGGCTTCGAGCCGGTGCACTGGCCCGTGACGGAGTTCGTGCTCGTGAGATCCGACCGCGACGCGGCGGGCCCGGTGTACCGGATTGTTTCCCGGACGGCGTTGCCGCCCGCCAATACAGAGAACGACACTTGACGGAGGAGTTCATGAAGATAAGAGATCTCGAATTGCTGGCGTGCGATGCCGGATGGCGCAACTACCATTTCGTGAAGGTCACGACCGAGGACGGCATCGTGGGCTGGAGCGAATACGACGAAGGCTTCGGCGCCCCGGGGGTCGGCGCGGTCATCGACCGGCTGAAACCGCGTGTCATCGGCCAATCCGTCTTCGCGCACGAGCGGATCTACGCCGAGCTGTACTGCGCCACCCGGCCGGCGGCCGGCGGCGTGGTCGCGCTGGCGATGGGCGCCATCGAGAACGCGCTGCTGGATGCCAAGGCCAAGGCGCTGGGGGTGCCGGTCTACGAACTGCTCGGCGGCAAGGTGCGGGACCGCATTCGCGTGTACTGGTCGCACTGTGCAACGTGGCGCATCAACCATCCCGCGCACTACAGCCCGGCCATCACCGATCTCGACGGCGTGAAGGCCATCGGCCGCGAAGCGCGGGACAAGGGTTTCACCGCGCTCAAGACCAACATCTTCGAGTACGGTCCGGACGGGCGCATCGTGCGCGGCTGGCGGCCCGGCTTCGGCGTGCCCTTCGCGCCGGAGATCAACGTGGAAAAGGCCGTCCTTCGCAACATCGTCACGCATCTCGAAGCGCTGCGCGACGGTGCGGGACCGGACATGGATCTGCTTCTGGACCTCAACTTCAATGCCAAGACCGAGGGCTACCTGCGGATCCTGCGGGCCATCGCGCCGCTGGACATGTTCTGGGTGGAGATCGACAGCTACAGCCCCGAGGCGCTCGGGTTCATCCGCCGGCAGAGTCCGCATCCGGTGAGTTCCTGCGAAACGTTGCTGGGCCTGCGCGAATTCCTGCCCTATTTCCGCGAGCAGGCCATGGATGTGGCGATCATCGATACGCCCTGGAACGGCGTCTGGCAGTCCATGAAGATCGCCGCCGCGGCCGAAGCGCACGAGATGAACGTCGCGCCGCACAACTTCTACGGGCATCTTTGCACCATGATGAACGCGCACTTCTGCGCGGCCGTGCCCAACCTGCGGATCATGGAAACGGACATCGACCGCATTGCCTGGGACCACGAGCTGTTCACGCATCTGCCGGAGTTCGTCGACGGCCATCTGGTGATGCCCGACCGGCCGGGCTGGGGAACGGAACCGATCGAGGAAGCGCTCCGCGCCCACCCCCCGAAAGGTGCCACGGGGCTGCTCAACTACGGCCGCAAGACCTGACCGGCCGAGGTTTACCGCCCGGGCGGATTGCGCGACACTGACCGGCCCGGGCATCCGCCCCGCAGGAAGCTGCACCATGACCTTCAAAGTTTTCGTCGACGGACTGGAGGGCACCACAGGCCTTCGCATCCACGAATATCTGGCGCGCCGCCCCGATGTCACGCTGCTCAGGATCGATCCGGAGCGCCGCAAGGACACCGAGGCGCGACGCGCACTGATCAACGCCTCCGATGTGACGTTCCTGTGCCTGCCCGACGACGCAGCCCGGGAGTCGGTGGGCCTGGTCGAGAACCCTGCGACCTGTGTCATCGATGCATCCACCGCGCACCGGACGGCACCGGGCTGGGCGTTCGGACTGCCCGAACTGGACGGGCAGCAGCGCGCGCGTCTGCGCGAGGCGAAGCGCATCGCCAACCCGGGGTGCCACGCCACGGCCTTCATACTGCTGGTCAGGCCGCTGGTCGCCGGCGGCGTGCTGTCCGCGTCCGCGACCATCGCGGCCCACTCGATCACCGGCTATTCGGGCGGTGGCAAGAAGATGATCGAGCAGTACGAGAAGGCCGGAGGCTCGCTCGATGCTCCGCGCCCCTACGCCCTCGGGCTCGCGCACAAGCATCTGCCGGAGATGCGAACGCACACGGGGCTTGCCGAGCCACCCATCTTCGTGCCCATCGTGGGGCCCTTCTACAAGGGACTCGCGGTGACTGTCTATCTCGATCCGCGGCGGCTTGCCAGATCCATGACCGCCAAGGCGCTGCGCGACGAGCTGGCCCGCTACTACGAGGGCGAGCGGTTCATCGAGGTTGCGCCGTTCGCGAACGACGCCAACACCGACGGCGGGTTCTTCGACGTGCAGGGTGCCAACGACACCAACCGCGTGGACGTCTTCGTGTTCGGGAACGACGAGCGGGTCGTGCTGATGGCACGCCTCGACAACCTCGGCAAGGGCGCCTCGGGCGCCGCAGTGCAGAGCATGAACGTACACCTCGGTGTCGACGAGACGCTGGGTCTGGTCTGAGACGTCCCCCCATGACCCACACGTTTGCGCCGCTGCCTCTTCCCGAGGGAATCCGTTCGCGCCACGTGCCGAGCGGGACGGGGCTCGACATGCACGTGCTCGAAGCCGGCTGGGAAGGGGAGGGCCGCCCCTGCGTGCTGCTCCTGCACGGCTTTCCGGAGCTGGCCTACAGCTGGCGGAAGGTCATGCTTCCCCTGGCGGCTGCCGGCTTCCATGTGGTCGCGCCGGACCAGCGCGGCTACGGGCGCACGACCGGATGGGACCCCGGCTACGACGGTCCGCTGGAGCCGTTCCGGCTGCTGGGCATCGTGCGCGATGCACTGGGGCTGCTGGACGCGATGGGCGTGCGGCATGTTGCTGCAGTGGTCGGGCACGACTTCGGCTCGCCCGTCGCGGCGTGGTGTGCGCTGACGCGGCCGGATGTCTTCCGCTCCGTGGTGCTCATGAGCGCGCCGTTCGATGGAACGCCGCGCTTCCCGTCCCCTGGCACGCAGACGGCCGTGGACGTGCATGCCGCCCTGGCGGCCCTGCCGCGGCCCCGCAAGCATTACCAGTGGTACTACTCCACGCGCGAGGCCGATGCTCAGATGTGCCGTTGCGCGCAGGGTGTCCACGATTTCCTTCGAGCCTATTACCACGTGAAGAGCGCGGACTGGGCGGAGAACCGTCCTCACCGGTTGCGGGCGTGGGACGCGGACGAACTGGCGAAGCTCCCCACCTATTACGTGATGGACTTCGATCAGGACATGGCCCGGACCGTGGCTCCCCACATGCCCACGGCGGCGCAGATCGCGGCCTGCCGGTGGCTGCCGGAAGCGGAACTTCGCGTCTACAGCGCGGAGTACCAGCGCACCGGCTTCCAGGGCGGTCTGCAGTGGTACCGGTGCCGCACGCAGGCGGGCGAGTCCGACGAACTGCTGCTCTATTCGGGCAGGACGATCGACGTGCCGTCGATGTTCGTCGCCGGCGCCTCCGACTGGGGCGTCTACCAGAAGCCGGGCGCCTACGAAGCGATGCTCGACGGTGCGTGTTCGCGAATGACGGCGTCGCACCTCGTCGCAGGCGCCGGGCACTGGATTCAGCAGGAACAACCCGAGGCGGTCACCGATCTGCTGCTGCGCTTCCTGCAGGACCGGCGAAGGGGCTGAAGTCCCTCCCGCCGGATGTGATCCCGGGGGCTTGCCGGCAGCGCCGCACCGATCACGGCTTGGGAATGCGGATCGTGCTGATCATGAGGCTGCCAGAGAGGGCGAACAGCAGCGACAGCGGATGCAGCACCCCGGGTCCGATCGTGACGGCACCGCCCCACAACGCCTCGCCGATGTTGCCGGTCCATGCCGCCGCAGCGAGCAGAAGCGCCAGCACGACCGACGTCGGGATGGGAGTGCCTTCGAAATAGCGCACCTTGCCGTCGTCGCCGGCCAGGTCTGCGGCTGTCACGTTGAAGCGCGCAAGCCGGGATGCGCCGCAGGCCACGAAGAACAGCAGCACCACGCGATCCCACAGACCGTTCATCCCGGCTGCGTAGGCGATGGCGGCCGGAGCGGCGCCGAACGAGATCACGTCGGCGAGGGAATCGAGTTCGCGCCCCAGCGCGGAGTTCTGGTGCCGCCAGCGCGCCACCTTGCCGTCCAGCACGTCCAGCACCAGGGCGACGACAACCAGTCCGCAGGCGAGCGTCAGGACGCTGCGGTCCGAGGGCATTTGAAGGTAGGCCATGGCCGAGAAGATCGCACCCATGCCGAAGACGGCATTGCCCACAGTGATCCAATCCGCCAGATGGAAGCTGCGGATCATCGAGAAACGGCGCGGTCTGTTCATTCTCCTGGGGTCTCCGGTGCGTTGCCGGACCCATGGTGCCATGGTCCGCAGGGCATGGCGTCCCCCGAAGATCACGGCATGCCCGTGGCGGGCGTGGGCACGCGCGCAGGTTGCCAGCGTGCGCGGATCGGAGGAATGCGGATCATCGCGATCGAGACCCACACGCCGGCGGAGAAGTAGAGCGAAAGCCAGATGGCATCGTGGCGCCAGACGCTCCATTCGCGGGAAATCGCGCAGCGCTGGAGCACGAATGCCAGACCTTCCTGCAGGGACCGTCCCTGCACGCCCTGCGCCAGGTCGTTGTGCCAGCGGGAAAGCCACAGCGGAACATCGACCGTCACCATGTACGCAAGGTATGCCGCGAGGACGGCCAGAGCGCCCGCCGAAAGGAGACGCCCCGGAGCGTCGAGCCGGCGCATCCCAAGGGCCAGGGCCAGCGCGATCAACGCAGCGGCGACCGCCCACAGCGAGTTCTCGACCGCGTTGAGCAGGTAGTCGTGTTCCAGGACGGCGCGCCAGGAAGAGACCTCCGCAAGGCCGATGACCGGCAGCAGTGTCTTGCCGAGGGCGCTCACGGCCCTGTCTCCCGTGACCTGCCCCACGCGTGCGACCACCAGCGCCCACTGCGCGGCAAAGCACAGCTCCGCCACCGTCGCCACCGAACGTCCCACGACGATGCGGGACAGCGGCGTGTCGTGGAGGGCAATGCCGGGAACGTCCAGCATGGGCAGGGCGGACCGGAAGGCGCAGCCGAGCACGTACCCCAGCGAAAGCCACAGCAGCGGCTGGGTCAAACGGGAATCGGCCGCGAGGCCCTGGGGACGGGCGACCGCGCGCGCCGTGGAAAGCCACATCGCCATGTTCACCACGGCAATGGCACAGAGGACCCACCACCAGACCATCGAAGCGAGAGATGCCATGCAAGTGCTCCAGAGCAGGGGCGCCATCGGCGCCGGTCCGGCCTTCTCAGCGGCCGGTGGGGGCTGCAGGGGCAAGGGGCGGGCCCGGCTCTTCTGCCCTGAGACCCGGCGACCGGAGGAGCGGTGCGCCGAGGGCCGCGCGGCCACACGCCCCGGGACGGATTCCTCGACCGGTTGGAGTGTCGCGGGACCGCGAGATTCCCCGATTGCCGCAAGCCGTTCCGGAAAAGGCCCGACGGGTGGGCACGAACCGCAGTCGAGCGGAGCACCCGCGATGGCGGGTCACGACGCGAGGCGGCGGGATTCTCCTTCGAACGTGTACATTGGCCAGACCGGCTCCGGCGTTCCGCCCGGAGCATCGACGGAGCCTCCCTCCCATGGCCCAAGACCGCCGCAAGACCTCCCTCCCGCTCCACGAAGTCCGGCGTTACCTCGAGCCCGGCCCCATCGTACTCGTTTCGTCCGCCTGGAAGGGCGAACGCAATCTCATGACCCTGGGCTGGCATACCGTGATGGAGTTCACGCCGTCGCTCGTGGGCTGCATCATTTCGTCCGCCAATCACAGCCACGAGCTCATCCGGCGCAGCCGGGAATGCGTGATCAACCTGCCGACGACCGCCCTCATCGACCAGGTGGTCGGCGTCGGCACCACCAGCGGTGCCGACATCGACAAGTTCGAGCGCTTCGGGCTAACGGCGGAACCCGCGGAGAAAGTGGGCGCGCCGGTGGTCCGCGAATGCCACGCCCACTTCGAATGCAGGCTGGCAGACGCCCGTCTGGTGAAGAAATACGACTTCTTCATCTGGGAGGTCGTGAACGCGCGCGTGGCGGCGCGTCCCGCGCATCCCGAGACGCTCCACTACAAGGGCGATGGTACCTTCATGGCGGCGGGACGAATCCTCCATCGGAGACGGGCCGGGCTGATCTGACCGAGGCGCCCGATCGGGAGAGCTTCAGGCCATCGACGCCAGCGTGCGCCGGAACCGCGCGAGGGAAAAGCTGCACAAGGCCGCGCCGATCACCGCCAGCGCCGCAAACTGCGGCCACATTACCGAGAAACCGGCGCCTCGATACAGGATGGCCTGGGCCAGCGTGACGAAGTGCGTCGTCGGCGCGGCGAGCATGATCGTGCGAACGATGGCCGGCATGCTCTCGCGCGGCGTCATGCCGCCGGAGAGGATCTCCATGGGCAGCAGCACCAGAAGGATCAGCAGGCCGAACTGCGGCATCGATCGCGCGACGGTCCCGAGGAAGATGCCCATGGACGTGGTGGCGAACAGGTGCAGCGACGTCGCCGCCAGGAAGAGCGCGACCGAGCCTTCGATGGGCACCTCCAGCAGACCCTGGGTGACGAGCGTCAGCGACAGGGCAGTGGCGATCAGGACGACCAGTCCCATGGACCACAGCTTCGCCGCCATGATCTCCAGCGGTGTCACCGGCATGGCCAGGAGGTGCTCGACGGTGCCGTGTTCGCGCTCGCGGATGAGCGCGGCGCCGGTGAGCACGATGGAGAGCATCGTGATGTTGTTGATGGTTTCCATCACGGCACCGAACCAGGACTGGTTGCCGGCCGGGTTGAAGCGCATGCGCTGGGCAAGTTCCACCGGGGCGGCGGTCACGACGTCGTGGCCGGCGAGGAACGCCGCCGATTCCCGCGTGACGATGGACTGGATGTACGCGCTGCCGGTGAATGCCTGACTCATCCGCGTCGCGTCGACATTGAGCTGGAGCGACGGACTCCGGCCGGCCAGCGCATCCCGCTGGAAATCGGGCGGGATGTCCAGCGCGAAGGTGTCGAGTCCCGCGTCCATGCGGGCGTCCATCCGTTCCCGCGTGATGATCGAGGGAGGGAGAAAGTACGGGGGATAGAACGCATCGATGATCCGCTGCGACAGCGCCGAGCGGTCCTCGTCCACCACGGCGATGGAGGCCTTGTGGAGCGTTTCCGGAATGGCCGTCGCAGCGGCGTAGATCGCCAACGAGAACGCGTGGGCGATCAGCACCAGCATCACCGGATCCCGCGCGAGGCTGCGCAGTTCCTTGATGCCCAGGTGCAGGATGTTGGCGGCGCGCACGTCAGCGATCCTGCTTGCGGAGCAGGATCGCGCCCAGCGCGATCAGGGACGGACCGGCAACGGCGAGTGGCCAGAACGAGCCCTGCAGATCGGCGAACCCGAGCGCCTTGGAGAAGGTGCCCCGGGCGATGGTGAGGAAGTGCGCCGTGGGGTACACCTGTCCGATGAACGCCCCCACGCCTTCGAGCGAGGAGACCGGATTGATCATGCCCGAGAACTGCACGGCGGGCAGCAGCGTGAGCACCGCCGTGCCGAAGATCGCGGCGACCTGGCTTCGCACGAATGCCGAGATGACGAGGCCCAGCCCCGTGGCCGCGATCACGTAAAGAAACGCCGCGAGCGTGAGCGCCGCGAAACTGCCTTTGAGCGGGACGCGGAACAGGAAGATCGTCACTGCGGTGAGCAGCAGGAAATTGAGCAGGGCCAGCCCGATGTAGGGAAGCTGCTTGCCCAGCAGGAACTCGAGCTGCGTGACCGGCGTGACGTACAGATTCACGATGGAACCCAGCTCCTTCTCCCGCACGACGGAGAGCGCCGTGAGCATGGACGGGATCAGCATCAGCAGCAGGGGGATCACGGCCGGCGCCATGGCGGGGAGGCTCTTCACGTCCGGGTTGTAGCGGAAGCGCGTCTCGACATTGACGGCGGCGGCCGGCACGCCCGTGGTTTCAGCGGCCTTGGCGGTCAGCCATTGGTAGTGCATCCCCTGAACGTAGCCCTGCACCGTTTCCGCCCGCTGGGGCATGGCGCCATCGATCCAGGCGCCGATCTGCGCGGGCGTTCCACGCGCGACGTCGCGGGCGAAGCCGGGCGGGATCTCGATGGCCAGGCTGAGCTGTCCCTCGCGCATGCGCCGGTCGAGATCCTCGTAGTCGCGCAGTGGCGGCTGTTCCAGGAAATAGCGGGAGCCGGACAGGTTGAGCGCGTAGTCCCGGCTCGTGGCGGTGCCGTCGCGGTCGAGCACCGCGAACGTGAGATTCTCCACGTCCATGCTCACGCCGTAGGCGAGCACCAGCATGAGAATGACGCTGCCCACCCCGGCGAGGGTCAGGCGGATGGGGTCCCGTACCAGTTCCAGGGCTTCCCGGCGGGTGTAGCTCAGCAGTCGACGCAGGTCGGGCAGGAGCCGGCGGCGTGGCGGGCGGGCGGGCAGCGGTGGCGCGACGGCGTCGCCCGCGGGGGGCGGGGGCGCGGCGGCCACCGTCTCGCCGGTGGCGTCTTCGAGGTATGCGACGAAGGCTTCTTCCAGCGATGTCACGCCACGGGCTTCGATCAGCGCCGCCGGCGTGTCGCTCACCAGCACGCGGCCCGCGTGCATGAGCGAGATCCGGTCGCAACGCTCCGCCTCGTTCATGAAGTGGGTCGAGATGAAGATCGTCACGTTGTCCCGCCGCGACAGCTCCAGCATGATCCGCCAGAACTCGTCGCGCGCGACGGGATCCACGCCGGACGTGGGTTCGTCGAGGATCAGCATCTCGGGCCCGTGGATCATCGCCACGGCCAGCGACAGCCGCTGCCGGTGTCCGAGCGGCAGGTCGCCGGGCAGCGAGTCCATCACGTCCGCGAGGCCGAAGCGCTCGCCCATCTCCCCGATGCGCGCGGCAAGGGTCCCGGAGGGAACGCCGAACAGACGCGCGTGCAGCGCGAGGTTCTGCTGCACGGTGAGATCGCCGAAGAGCGAGAACGACTGGGTCATGTAGCCCACCCGCCGGCGGGTGTCGAGATCGTGCGCGTTGACCGGATGCCCCAGCAGGAACGCCTGGCCTTCGCTCGCCGGCAGCAGGCCCGTGAGCATCTTCATCGTGGTCGTCTTGCCGCAGCCGTTGGAACCGAGGAAGCCGAAGATCTCGCCGCGGCGGATGCGGAAGCTCACGTCGTCCACCGCGACGAAATCGCCGAAAGCGCATGGTGAGGTGCTGCGCCTCGATGGCGACATCGGCTTCGGTGCTTCCGGCGTGGGGTTCGATGACGAGCGGCCGATGCTTCGCGCGAAGCGGTTCGGGCAGCAGCCGGACGAAGGCATCTTCCAGACTGCGGGTCCCCGTGCGCTCCAGGAGATCCGATGGCGGGCCGCTCGCCAGTACCTGGCCGGCGTGCATGGCGACCAGCCAGTCGAATCGGGCAACCTCCTCCATGTAGGCCGTGGCGACGAGCACGCCGATGCCGGGCCGCTGCGAACGGATGCGGTCCACGAGCGCCCAGAACTGGCGGCGCGACAGCGGGTCGACGCCCGTGGTGGGTTCGTCGAGGATGAGCAGATCCGGATCGTGGACGAGGGCGCAGCACAGTCCCAGCTTCTGCTTCATGCCGCCCGACAGCTTGCCGGCATGGCGGGATGCGAAAGGGGCGAGGCCGGTGGCTTCCAGCAGTTCGCCTATGCGCCGCTTGCGCTCCGTATGGCCGTGGCCGTACAGGCGCGCGAAGAAGTCCACGTTGTCGTGCACGGACAGTGTCGGGTACAGATTGCGGCCCAGGCCCTGCGGCATGTAGGCAATCCGCGGGCAGACGGCGGCGCGATGACGGGCGCTGCGCATGTCCCCGCCCAGCACGCGCACTTCGCCGGACGAGACTGCGCGCGCCGGCGATCAGGGACAGCAGCGATGATTTGCCGACACCGTCCGGCCCGATGAAGGCGACCATCTTCCGGGCGGGAATGTCCAGGGTGATGCCGTCCAGCGCCACCTTGCTCCGGTAGCGAAGGCCGAGGTCGCGCAGCGAGGCGACCGGCGCCGGCCCGGTGACCGGCGTCCCGGCGGGCGCCTGCGTGTGCGTCATCGAGGCAGGCGGACTTGAAGCTTCTCCGGCCATTCGCGCGCCGGATCGGTCCGCACGTACGCCACGCCCGGCAGGCCGGTCTTCACACGCGTGATGTACTTGCGCAGCAACTCCGGATCGATCTGCGCGCGGACACGGAACATGAGCTTCTCGCGCTCGCTCGCGGTCTCCACCGTCTTGGGTGTGAACTGCGCCTCTGAGGCGACGAACGAGATGCGGGCGGGGATCACGTACTCGGGCGCGGCATCCAGGACGAGCCGCGCCTCGGCGCCGATCGGGAGCTTGCCTGCCTGCGCGGTGGACAGGAAGAAGGTCATGTAGACGTCGGTGAGATCCAGCATGTTGATCACGCGGGCGCCGGCGCCGACGACCTCCCCGGGTTGCACGACCACGTATTGCACGCGGCCGTCCCGCGGCGCCTTGAGGGCGGTGTCGTCGAGTTCCACCTGGACGCGGTCGATGGCGGCCTGCGCGGCGGCTTCCCCTGACCTGGCCCCCGATACCTGCGACCTGGCGCTCGCGATGGCCGCTTCGGCCGAGGCCACCTGGGCCTTGGCGGCGTCGAGGGCTGCGCGGGCGGCCTCCAGGCGCGCGCGGTCGTCGTCCACCACCTTGTCGGAGACGAAGCCTTGCTGGGCGAGCGCCTTGGTGCGCGAGAGCTGCGTGGCGGCGGCATTCGCCTCCACCTTGCGCTGCGCCACGGCGGCCAGAGTGGCGGCGCGTTCGCTCTCGCGTTGTGCCTGCTGGCTCTGCACGGTCGACACGCCGCTGCGAGCCTGTTCCAGCTGGGCCTGGGCCTGCTTGCGCTGGGCGTCGAGAACGTCCGTTTCGAGCACCGCGAGCACCTGGCCGGATTTCACGAATTCGCCTTCCGCGACCTTCACCTCGATCACACGGCCCGCGACGCGGGTGGCGACGTCGATCTCCACGGCCTCGATGCGGCCGTTGCCGCTGGCGATGCCGTCGTTGTCGCGGTCCTTCTGCCAGCGTTGCCAGGCGAACTGGGCGAGGGCCGCCACGATGGCCACGGCGGCGGCCGCCATCACCCACTTGCGGGAGAGTTTCATTCGAGGGGCGGGCTCCTGGTGGATCGACACCTCGATGCTAGCGGCAATCCGCGACGCGGAACAGGCGCGAAAGGATTTTCCTATCGGGCCCATACGGGAACGGTATTGGATGGATCCGGAGCGTCCGCCTAGCCTTGGAATCGTCGTCAACCGAAGGAGGAACAGAACAATGTCCGACAAAGCCAAGTGTCCGTTCGCCGCCGCGCATGGGGGCCGCACGACCGCCGGCGCTCGCACCAACCGGGACTGGTGGCCCCACCGGCTGGATCTCAAGGTTCTGCACCAGCATTCCGCCAAGTCGAATCCCATGGGTGAGCAGTTCGACTACGCGCAGGAGTTCGGCAAGCTGGACTACGCTGCGCTGAAGCGGGATCTCCACGCACTGATGACAGATTCGCAGGAGTGGTGGCCGGCCGACTGGGGCCACTACGGCCCGCTGTTCATCCGCATGGCCTGGCACAGCGCCGGAACCTACCGTGTGTCCGACGGACGCGGCGGGGCAGGGACCGGCAACCAGCGTTTCGCACCGATCAACAGCTGGCCCGACAACGGCAATCTCGACAAGGCGCGACGCCTCCTCTGGCCGGTCAAGAAGAAGTACGGCCGGCGAATCTCCTGGGCGGATCTGATGATTCTCGCAGGCAACTGTGCGCTGGAGTCCATGGGGTTCAAGACCTTCGGATTCGCCGGCGGCCGCGTGGACATCTGGGAACCGGAGGAGGAGATCAACTGGGGCGCGGAGGCCGAATGGCTGGGCGACAAGCGCTACACCGGCGACCGCATGCTGGACAACCCGCTCGCGGCGGTCCAGATGGGTCTCATCTATGTGAACCCCGAAGGACCGAACGGCAATCCCGATCCGGTGGCATCGGGGCGCGACGTGAGGGAGACCTTTGCGCGCATGGCAATGGACGATGAAGAAACGGTGGCGCTCGTCGCCGGCGGGCACACGTTCGGCAAGGCGCACGGAGCGGGCGATCCCAAGCTGGTCGGCGCGGAGCCGGAAGGGGCGGCGCTCGAGGAAATGGGGCTCGGCTGGAAGAACGCGTTCGGGTCAGGCAAGGGAGTGCACACCACCACGAGCGGCATCGAAGGGGCGTGGAAGCCCAATCCGACACGATGGGACAACGGCTACTTCGACATGCTTTTCGGCTACGAGTGGGAATGCGTGAAGAGCCCGGCCGGTGCCTGGCAGTGGCTGGCGAAGGACGTGGCAGAGAAGGACATGATTCCCGATGCGCACGACCCCTCGAAGAGGCACCGGCCCATGATGACCACGGCGGATCTTTCGCTGCGATTCGATCCGGCGTACGAGAAGATCTCGCGGCGCTTCCACCAGGATCCCGAGGCGTTCGCCGATGCGTTCGCGCGAGCCTGGTTCAAGCTGACCCACCGCGACATGGGGCCGCGAGCGCGGTACCTCGGGCCGGAGGTGCCGTCGGAAGTTCTCGCCTGGCAGGACCCCGTTCCGGTCGTGGATCACCCGTTGGTGGACGCACAGGACATCGCGGCACTCAAGAAGCAGGTGCTGGCGTCGGGACTTTCGGTGGCTCAACTCGTGACGACGGCGTGGGCATCGGCGTCGAGTTTCCGCGGGTCCGACAAGCGGGGCGGCGCAAACGGAGCGCGCATCCGTCTGGCGCCGCAGAAGGACTGGGAGGTCAATCAGCCCGCCGAGCTGGAGAAGGTGCTGCGTGTGCTGGATTCCGTGCGCGAAAAGTTCAATGCCGCGCAGAAGGACGGCAAACGGATCTCGTTGGCGGATCTCATCGTGCTGGCCGGTTCGGCCGGCGTGGAGGTGGCGGCCTCGAAGGCGGGTCATGAGGTGGTGGTTCCCTTCACACCGGGAAGAACCGATGCGACACAGGATCAGACCGATGTCGCCTCGTTTTCCGTGATGGAGCCGGCCGCCGATGGATTCCGCAACTACCGGCGGGCGGAGGTGGGGACGCCTGCCGAGGAACTGCTCGTGGATCGTGCGCAACTGCTGACGCTGACCGCGCCCCAGATGACGGTGCTCGTGGGCGGGTTGCGCGTGATCGGGGCGAACCACGGCAACGCCTCGCACGGCGTGTTCACGCACTCGCCCGGCAGCCTCACGAACGATTTCTTCGTGAACCTGCTGGACATGGATACCCTTTGGGCGCCGTCTGGAGAAACATCCGGCGTCTACGAAGGCAGGAGCCGCGCGTCAGGCCAGCTGAAGTGGACTGGCACACGCGCGGATCTGGTGTTCGGATCGAACTCGGAGTTGCGCGCGATTGCCGAGGTCTATGCGAGCGACGATGCGAAGGAGAAGTTCGTGCAGGACTTCGTCGCCGCCTGGGTCAAGGTGATGAACCTGGACCGCTACGACGTGTGATGGTGCAAGACCTGACCCCAACATCGCAACATCGGGGTCAGGTCTTGCATTTTGCCTCCCGCTCGGTGCGTTCGGCAGCATGGGAACGATCGTCTCTGTATACGGTACCCGACGCGATTTCAAACGTTCGCCTTCCGGTCGGCTGCAGCGTCTACGTTTCCGGAAAACCCGCTACTCGCGCCCTCCTAGAGAGCGAGAAGCGCGAACATGGAAACGAGTCCCACCCAATAGAGAAAGCGGTTTCTGGCGAAGTACAGCGCCAGTGTCGCAACCAGCAGTGCAGCCCCCGGCGAACAGCAGCTGAAGGAACCAAGAATATCCTTCGTAGCCCGACGGACCCGCAGCGGCCATTCGGAGCGCAGAACGTCCGAGCAGCACGCCCGCGATTCCGAAGATGGTCGCGATTGCGAGACTTGCAGGTGTCGATAGTCTGAAGCCTTCGTCGGGTCTGATCATGGCTGCGATCCGTCAGACATCTGTTGTTGCATCGTTGCGTTCTGCCGCCGCGATCAACCGGCTGACGCGGGACACGGACAAGCCCAGTTCGTGGGCGATGGCGGTCATTGTCATCCCGCCGTCGCGATAGGCGCGCCGCAGACCTTCTTCACGGCTTCCCGCTTCATCGATCCAGGCCCGAAGCTGCCGTGGCCGCGCTCTCTGCGCTCTTGGCACCTCGCGCCGGGTTCCGCTGCCGGCGGGGGGCGTGGACAGCATCCCTCGCATCCTGTCCACGAATCGCTCACTACCCAGGAAGATCTGCTGCCGCAGGCCGTCCTTCCACAATCCGGCATCCTGTTCGGCGAATTTCTCGACCAGCAAGGCGTACTTTCGACCAGCCGCAACGCGGTCGCGTGCCGACTCCGGCGCGCGCTCCAGCAGATAGCCATGCAGCCCATCCGTATCGAGCCAGACGGGGGGCTGTGCGTCTCCCACGTGCGCCCGGTAGCTGGACCACTCCCAGTCACCTGCGGAACGGACCTTCTTCGCTGCCACCGGGTTGCGCTCCACGTAACGGCACAGCGACAGCAGATAGGCGTCGCGGTCCACCAGGATCGCCTTGAAACGGCCCTGAAAAAGATGGCCCACGAGATCGTGCCGCCGGTTGAAGTACTGGGTGTAGACGCCGTTCAGGTGCCGCATCAGCCGGGACAGATTCGCCTGGCGGGTGTGGAGCACGAGGTGGTAGTGATTGCCCATGAGGCAGTACGCGAGTACTTGCGCGTCGAAGCGCTCCATGGCCTGGCCGAGAATGTCCAGGAAGACTCGCCGGTCGTCCGCGATGCGGAAAATTTCTTCCTTCCGGTCGCCACGCGACGTCACGTGGTAGACGGCGCCGGGGAATTCGATGCGAAGGGGACGGGCCATGCGGCGATTGTCCGCCGAGCGGAGGCAAAAGGCAAGACCTGACCCCGGTGGGGACCCGATGGGTGACCCCGATGGGAGGGGTTGCGCGGATCGTCCAATGTGTGGCACATTTTCCCGCGTGTGACGAAGTCCCACAAATGTCGCTGACGGACGACATCGAGGACGCCCGCGCGGACCCACTGAACCTTCCCTGAGTTCGGCGCCGTGCTCCATGGATGTGTCGCACCGCGTCGCCCCGCGAATCGGTGGCATCGCGCACTCCTACAGGCTGCACCGTTCATTGGTGGGGCGGGCCGAGCGCCGGGCGTTGTGTCCGGTCACGCTGCCGGTCCGCAATTTCCGGGGAGACGTTGAGTATGGATAACGGGGATAGAGGCACCGCGCCGCTGCGCGGTGGCGGCTGGCTGCGCGCGGCCGGGGGATTGCTGGCCTGTGTGCTTGCGCTCGGTCTGCAGTCAGGCATTCACGCGGACGACAAGAAGCCGGCTTCGTCGGGACAGGGATCGGCCGCCGCGGCTGCCGTCAGCACCCTTGCGGTCACGCCCAACACGCTTTCGATCGTGGTCGGCAAGAAGGCCACGGCGACCATCGCGAATGCGAACGGAACCGTGTCCCTGGTCATCTCTGATCGCAGCGTGGTTCAGGCCACGGTATCGAGAAACGTCCTGACGTTGACGGGCGTCAAGGCAGGCCAGGCGACGGTCACGGTGCGCGACCGCAGGACATCCCAGACCGTTGCCGTCGTCGTCACCCGCGCGGTCGCCACGACCGACCGGTATGCCTTGCTGGCATGGAACGACCTGGGCATGCACTGCGTCGACGGCAAGGACTACTCGATCATGTCGATCCTGCCGCCGTACAACAACCTGCACGCCCAACTCGTCAATGCGCGCACCGGCAAGGCCGTGACCTCGGGCGTGACGATGACCTACGAGTCGTCCACCGATCCGCAGGGCTCGGTCAACTCCAACAGTTCCACCAAGACCAACTTCTGGGTCTACGTGAAGGCGCTGTTCGGCGCGAATCCAGGAGAGGACATCGGCCTCACCGGCAACCCGACCGCCAGCTTCACGCCCGCGCCGCTCGCCTACAACGCGACCCGCAAGTGGTACGAGGCCGAGGGCATACCGATCATGCCGTACGACGATCGCAAGCAGAAGAACTTCTACCCGCTGGTGAAAGTCACCGCCAAGGATTCCTCAGGCAAGGTGCTCGCCACGGCGCAGGCGGTGCTTCCCGTCAGCGACGAGATGACCTGCAAGAGCTGTCACGCGACCGTTGCCACCGGCAACACGGCGCAACTCGCGGCCAAGCCCAAGGCGGGCTGGGTGAACGATCCCGATCCGGAAAAGGACTGGAAGCGGAACATCCTGCGCTTCCACGACGAGAAGCGTCTGGCCACGCCCGCATTCGCCGCCGCGATCACCCAGCTCGGCTACGACAAGCGTGGCCTGGAGACCACGGCCTCGCTCGGGAAGCCGATCCTCTGCGCGTCCTGTCATGCCTCCAACGCACTGCCCGGCACGGGCGTCGCGGGCATCAGCGCGCTCACCTCCGCCATGCACGCCAAGCACGCGCAGGTCGTGGATCCGGTCCAGAACGTGAAGCTCGACGACATCTCCAATCGCTCGTCGTGCTACCTGTGCCATCCGGGATCGGTCACCAAGTGCCTCCGCGGCGCCATGGGCAACGCCACCGATGCGAGCGGCAACGCGCTGATGGGTTGCCAGAGCTGCCACGGCAACATGGCAGCCGTGGGTCATCCCGCCCGCGTGGGCTGGCTGGAGCAGCCGAATTGCCAGGCTTGCCACCACGATGGCCTGCGCGAGGTGTCGGCGCTGGACGCGACGGGCAAGCTCAAGACGCCCGCGGACACGCGCTTCGCCACGACACCCAACACTCCCGCCACAGGCGTGAGCCTCTACCGGTTCAGTGCCGGCCACGGTGGACTGCAGTGCGAGGCGTGTCACGGTGCCACCCACGCCGAGTACCCCGCGTCCCACGAGAACGACAACCTGTTGAGTATCGCGCTGCAGGGGCACGCGGGCACCGTCGCCGAATGCACGGTCTGCCACGCCACCGTTCCGAACACCGCCAGCGGCGGTCCTCACGGCATGCATACAGTGGGCGCCTGGTGGGTCGAGGAGCACGGAGACCGCGCAGAAGGCAGTGGAAGCCGCGCGTGTACCGCCTGCCACGGCGCCGACTATCGCGGATCCCCGCTCAGCAAGGTGACCGCGGCACGGTCGTTCAGGGTGGAAGGCCGCACGAAGACGTTCGCGGCGGGTCAGTCCGTCGGCTGCTACGACTGCCACAACGGTCCGAAGGGAGATTGACGATCTGCCGGGGCTGAATCGGTCCCGGCCTCGAGGGTGGATCAGGCCGGGACGGCGGCCAGCGCGCGGGCCCGCAACTGCCCGCAGCCGCCCTCGACATCCTGCCCCGCCGAATGGCGCAGCTTGGTGAGTATCCCGCGGCGATGGAGATGGGGTGCCATCGCCGCGGCGCGTTCCCACGAGGGACGCGCGTAAGCTCAGGCCGTCCACCGTGTTGAAGGGGATGAAGTTCATCACTGCGTACTTGCCGCGGAGCAGACGCTCGATGCCGTCGAGTTCCTCGTCGGTGTCGTTGATGCCTTCGAGAAGCGTCCACTGGTACTGGATCGGATAGCCGGTCGCCTCCGCATACCGGTGTCCCATTTCCACCAGCTCGTCCGGCGCGATGCGAGGGGCCCGCGGCAGCAGCTTCGCTCTCAACTCGGCGTTCGTGGTGTGGAGCGACAGCGCCAGCGCCGGCTTCACGGGCCCTCGCGGAAGACGCTCGAAGACCCGCGGGTCTCCCACCGTCGACAGCACCAGATTCTTGTGGCCGATGTCGCCCGCCGTGCCCAGCAGTTCGATGGCCTCCATCACGTTGTCCAGGTTGTGCGCGGGCTCGCCCATGCCCATGAACACAACCTTCCTGACCGGGCGTCGCGTGCGCGCCAGGGCGACCTGCGCCACGATCTCCGCGCTGCCGAGCTGGCGCACCAGGCCGCCACGACCGGTCATGCAGAACACGCACCCCACGGCACAGCCCACCTGGGTGGACACGCACACGCCATCCCGGGGCAGCAGCACGCTTTCCACGGTCTGGCCATCCTCCAGCGCCACCAGCAGCCGCTCCGATCCATCCTCGCTCGAATGCGTGGAGCGGCATGCGGCCAGGGCGCCCAATTCGTCCGCCAGGCCGGGCAGGGCGGACAACAGCGTTCCGGGAAAATACCGCGCCGGATCTCCCCGGCAGGAATCGAGCGGCAGGGCGCGCGTCCAGGACTTGAACAGCACGCGGACGTGGGGCGGTTTGGCACCCAGCGCCTCGAAGCGCTGGCGGACGTCGTCGATTCTCATGAGGCGGCGGATGGTAGCAGTTGCCGGAACCCGGGATGCCCGGATCGCATCCGGGTCGCCTCTGCTTCGCTGCGACAGGGGCGCGACTGATCCATGTCAAAGGATGCTGGTTTGCCGGGCGGTAACTTCGCCGCCTTGGTCCCCTGGGAACCCACTCCCCGTTCCTGCGCCTGCCAATGAAGATCGATTCGCGTCCCCTCACGCCTGCCGCGTACGCGCTTTTCGCGCTCGGTTTCGTGGCAGCCGCCGTCCTGTTCGACGTTGCCACGGAACACATTCTCGCTGGGCAGCTTGCCCCGTGGCAGACCCGATTGTTCACCTTTGCGGCGTCCGCGCTGGTCCTGACCTGGACATTGCGCTGGGGCGACCAGCGGCTCGGCCGGGCGACCGCCGAAATCCGCCAATCGCGCGAGAGAGCGAGGCGCTTCCAGAAGAGCCTGCTCGACGCGCTGCCGGTGGGCGTGTTCTTCAAGGACCGGGAGGGCCGCTACATCGGCTGCAACGCGCACTTCACCGAGGTGCTGGGCCTCACCGAAGACGATATTCGCGGCAAGACCGTCTCGGACCTCTGGCCTGTCGAACTGGCGGCCACCTACCGGAGCAAGGACGAGGAACTCATAGGCTCGGCACGGGTGCAGCAATACGAGTTCAAGCTGGTCGACAAGGAGGGCCGCATCCGCGACGTCGTCTACAGCAAGGGACCGCTTTGCGACGAGCGGGGGGAAGTCGCCGGCCTCGTCGGCGGATTCTTCGACATCACGGATCAACAGTGCGCCCTCAATGCGCTCGCCGCGAGCGAGCGCAAGTTCCGGACGCTCTTCGAGTCGGCGCAGGACGCGATCATGCTCCTGGACGAGACCGGGTTTCTGGACTGCAACCCCGCGACGGCGCAGGTGATGGGGCTGCCTTGCGATCAGCTCATCGGGCGGTCTCCCACCGAGTTCGCTCCCGAAATGCAGCCGTCAGGCGAACGTTCTGCTGACATGGCGGCCCGCAAGATCGCCGCCGCCTTGGCGGGAGAGCCGCAACGGTTCGAGTGGCGGGCGAAGCGTGCGGACGGCGAACTGACCGACCACGAAGTCCACCTTTGCCGCAGCGACTTCGAGAACCGTCCCTGCCTCCAGGCGATCGTCCGGGACATCACCGAACGAAAGCGGACCGAATTGCGGTTGCAGCAGCGTGAAGCGGATCTCCGTGCAGCGCAGGCCGTGGCCCACGTCGGCAGCTGGCATCTCGACGTGGGAAGCGGTGCGCTGGATTGGACGGAGGAAACCTACCGGATCTTCGAGCAGGAACAGGGCGCTCCGCAAACGCTCGACATGTTCATCGCCCATATCCACGAGGACGACCGGGAAGCCGCGCTGGGGGTCTGGAGGAACGCCCTGGCCGGTGGCGCGTTCGACATCGAGTACCGCATCCGCGCTGGCGGCCAGGTGAAGTGGGTGCGGGACCGCGCCGAGTTCCTCCGGAACGCACAGGGCGTGGCCGAATACGCGATCGGGACCGTGCAGGATGTCACCCAGCGCAGGGAGAACGAACTCGAGCTGCGGCGGCATCGAGAGGAACTCACCCGGCTGGTGGATCTCAAGACCCGCGATCTTTCCTCCACCCTGGAAGAACTGCGCGAGATGCAGTTCGCGATGGAAAACGTCGGCATCGGCATCATGTGCGTCGACTACGAAACCGGGCGGATCACCTACACGAACCGGTCCGCCTGCGAGTTCCTGGGCTATGCCGAGAAGGAGTTCCTGGCGCTTTCCATCCACGACGTGGATCCGAACTGCCCCGAGGACGTGTACCTGGTCAACCGCGACGAGATCAAGCGCCTGAGGCACGTGCAGTTCGAGGCGCAGCACAGGCGCAAGGATGGCTCGCTGCGCCCTGTCGAGATGACCGTCTACTACCAGGACAGAGGGCCGGCCCGCTCGCCGCGCTTCATCGCGTTCAGCACGGACATCTCGGCGAGAAAAACCGCCGAGCGCGAACTGGTCACGGCCCGGGACGCCGCCCAGGCCGCCAACGCCGCCAAGAGCGAGTTCCTGGCCAACATGTCGCACGAGATCCGGACCCCGCTCAACGCCATTCTCGGCCTGAGCTATCTGCTCCGCCGCGATGCCGCCACGGGCGACCAGCGATCCAAGCTGGAGAAGATCGACGTCGCCGGGCGTCATCTGCTGGCCCTCATCAACGACGTGCTGGACCTGTCCAAGATAGAGGCCGGAAAGCTCATCCTCGAGAAGGACAACTTCCGTCTGTCGTCCGTGCTGGCCAGCGTGGCGTCGATCGTGCGGGACGCCGCGGTGGACAAAGGGTTGAAGCTTGAAGTGCATCCCGATCACGTGCCCGACTTGCTGCGGGGCGACATCACCCGCCTTCGTCAGGCGCTGCTCAATTTCGCGAGCAACGCCGTCAAGTTCACCGAGCGGGGCACGGTCAGCATGAGCGCCAGTCTTCTGGAATCGTCGAGCGAGTCGGTACGGGTTCGCCTGGAGGTCACCGATTCCGGCATCGGCCTCACCGAGGAGCAGAAATCCAGACTGTTCCAGCCCTTCCATCAGGCCGACGGGTCCACCTCGCGCAAGTACGGCGGCACCGGGCTCGGTCTGTCGCTCACGCGCCGCCTCATCGAGATGATGGGCGGCACGGTGGGTGTCGAGAGCACGTACGGGCAAGGGAGCACGTTCTGGTTCGAGGTGACGCTCGAACGCGGGCACGGCACGGAAGCGGCCGACGGCCCGATTCGCGTGCAGATGCCCAAGGACGTCCAGCTCCGGTCACGGCATCGCGGCGCACGGATACTCCTGGCGGAGGACAACGCGGTCAATGTCGAAGTCGTGCTGGAGCTGTTGCAGTCCGTGGACATGGACGTGACTGTCGCCACCAATGGCAAGCAGGCCCTGGATGCCGCCTTGCGCGAGAAGTTCGACCTGGTGCTGATGGACGTGCAGATGCCGCAGATGAACGGCATCGAAGCGACCGTGGCGATCCGTGGCCTGAGCGGCTGGGAGCGTATTCCCATCGTCGCCCTCACGGCCAACGCGTTCGCGGAGGACAGGCGTGCGTGCACCGAGGCAGGCATGAACGACGTGATCACGAAACCCGTGGATCCCGAGCGGCTGTACGCGACGCTGGAGCACTGGTTGTCGAGAGCCGTGGCGCGATCGGGGGCAGGCGAGACCGGATCCTCCACCGACGATTCGCCGGCAGGTGCGCTGGAGCGGCTGAGAGCGATGCCGGGCATGGACGTCGATCGCGGCCTGGCCAGCCTGCGGGGAAACTCCGCGAAGTACTTCCAGCTTGCCTGGAAGTTCACGGTGTCCACCGCCGAAAACCTCAACCGCTGCAGCGATCTGATCGAGATCGGCGATCAGGACGCGCTTCGCATCCTGGTGCATGGCGTCAAGGGTGCGGCGAGCACGCTCGGGTTCACCGCCATTTCCGAATCCGCCGCGGGGTTCGAGTCACTGTTGAGAGAACCGCAGTGGCTTGCCTCGAACCGGCCTCAGGCCCAGGCGAAGCTCGGGGAGCTTTCCAGAGGCGTCGCCATACTCGAAGCGGCCTTGATGCAGGCGCAGTGAGATCGTGGCGGGCGAGGGGCGAACCGTCGGATGGGGTCGGCTTCGGAAACCGGAACAGCCGGCCAGCCGCCGCGACGAAGGACGGCGAGGCCGGGACGCCGCGGAGTCGCCGGGCGATTGCCGGAATCCGGCGTCGCAGGTCGATTCGGACAGGTACCCTGGAAGATCCGATCAATTGCCGCGCCTGGGCACCCTGTACATCCACGAAAGAGGGATGGCGACCGCCGCCACGAGCGCCGTCAGGGCGAAGGCATTCAGGTAACCGCCGATCGCCGCCTGCCGTCCGATCTCGTCCTGCAGCACGCTGAGACTCTTGAGGCTGTCGCCCGAGAGTCCGTGCGCATGCCGGGCGAAGTCGAGGGCGATCCGAGGCGATGAGACGGCCGCGACCAGGCCGGAATAATTCTCCGCGGTCGACCGCACGAGGATCAGGATGCTGAAGGAGATGAACAGGCTGCTGCCGAAGTTGCGCAGAAGATTGAAGATGGCGGCGCCCCGGACCACGAGCGCCGCGGGCAGCGTGGCGACGGCAAGCACGGTCATCGGCGTGTAGGCAAGACCGAAGCCGAAGCCCTGCACCATGTTGGTCCAGTAGATGTCGAAGTCGGTGACGTCCACGTTGAACAGGGTCATGCGCCACACCGCCAGCGCCTGCATGATCAGGCCGACCGCAAGCGCCCAGCGGGCATTGAATCGCGTGGCCCACACCACGACCCCGAAGCTCAGGAAATTCCCGAGGCCGCGTGCGGACATGAGGTAGCCGATCGTCGACTCGGGATAGTGGCGGAGATCCTGCAGCAGCGGCGGAAACAGGACGATCAGCGTGTAGCTCATCGCGCCCATGGCAAAGACCGTGAGCAGCCCCACGCAGAAATTCCAGTCCCGGAACATGGCAGGGTCCAGGAAGGGCTTGCGCGACCAGAACGTGTTCGCGATGACGAAGACGCCGCCCACGACCGCGAGAATCAGCTCGACCGTGATCTCCGTCGAATCGAACCAGTCGAGGTGGTGGCCTCGGTCCATCATGAGCTGCGCGCTGCTCATGCACACCGCCAGCGCGACGAAGCCCGTCACCCCCAGCCGCCTGGCGGTTCCGCGCTCCTGGTCGCCGAGTGCAAAGGCAGCCAGCAGGGTGGTCAGCGCACCGACCGGAACCATGAACAGGAACGCCCAGCGCCAGTCGAGGGAGTCGGCCATCAGGCCGCCGAGAATGGGGCCCAGCGTCGGACCCATCACCGAGCCGGTTCCCCAGAGCATCAAGACCAGCGGATGCATGTGGCGCGGGAAGGTCGCAAGCAGCATTCCCTGGCCCATCGGCATCAGCGGCGCCCCGAAGAAGCCTTGGGCCACCCGGCCCAGCAACAAGGTGCCGAACGAGTCCGCCATGCCGCACACGAGCGAGGAGAGGGTGAAGCCCGTCAGTGTCGCGACCATGAACCGCCGCCAGCCGAGCTTGCCCGCGAGCCAGCCGGTGAGCGGTGTCGCGACCGCCGCCGCGGCGAGGAACAGCGTGACGATCCAGGCGCCCTCGTCGTGCGTGAGGGCCAGCGCACCGCGGATCTGCGGCACCACGACATTCGTGGAGGTGATCGCGATGCCGAAACTCAGGGTGGACACCTGCACCAGCACCAGGATCCACCAGCGGCGCGACGTGGCAACCTCGCCCGGTTCGGTTTCCTGGCGGTTCCCGTCTTCGACGGCGGCTGCCTGCGCGCTAGTCATCGGCGCGCGACATCGGGCTGGCGTGCGTCATGGCGTACTTCAGGACCGGCGTGCGGACACCGGCTGCTCCGTGAGATTGCTTTCTGGTGGAGCTTGGTTTTGTGGGGCGAAGTGTAGCGGCAATCTCAGCGGGGAACGCGGGGGCGTAAGGATGCGCGCTTCGTCGCTCGCTACATGCGATCGGCTCTCCCGGTAGGGTGCGCCTGACAGGGCGGACCCGACGGAGTGGCTGCGTTTTGGAACTATCGAGTGCGTGGTCGGAATGAGCGCGGACGAAGCCGGATCGGAACGCCGAACATGCCGAGTCTGCATTGCCTGATCATCGATCCTGGCCGGAAACGCCCTCGGCCCAAAGAGCCTGCCGGACGCAGCCGCTATGGAGTAGACCCGCTAAGGTCGTCCGACCTCCAGGTCGTTTCGCACGGCCAGCACGCCAGGGACCCCCTGCGCCAGTTCCGCCGCGTGCGCAATGGCCGCTTCGTTCCTCACCCGGCCGGCGAGATGCAGGATGCCCGACCTGGCGGTGACATCGAACACGCTCGAGGAGAAAGCAGGGTCCAGGAAGATGGCCTGCCTGGCGCGTGACGTGATCACGAGATCGTCCGCAGGGCTGGGCGCATCGAGGTTGAGGTTGAACTTTCCCGAAGAGCAACTGGCCAGCAGCGCGATGCCCACGGAACCCAGCAGCGTTCGAAGGGTGGGGACGAATGCCGCCGTGACAGCTTTAGCAGTGGTGGTTGCGGCAGGAGCAGGGTCGTGTTTCATCGTTTCAGGGTCTCCCGTTTGGTCGCATGGCTCTGTACGCCAACGCACATTGGAGTACGGCCGCAGAGGACCGTTCAAATGTCCGCCAAGGCACTTGGCTGTACGATGCAGGCATTCCTGCGTAAGGCGTTCATCTCTTGTCAGATCCATGTGCGGCGGTAAAGAACGATCTCCTCGCGTGTCTCCTTCCTGAGGAAGCGGCCCGCGTGTTCCCCCGGCTGGAGCGAGTGGATCTGCCGGTGGGGGCGGTGCTGTACGAATCCGGCAGCGCGCTCGGCCACGTGTATTTCCCCTGTACCTGCATCATCTCTCTGCTCTACGTGCTGGCCGACGGGGCGTCCGCAGGAATGGCCATCGTCGGACGGGAAGGGCTCGTGGGCATCGCGTTGTTCATGGGCGGGGAGACCACGCCCAACCGGGCAGTCGTGCAGGCCGCTGGACAGGCCTTCAGGCTGCCGGCTTCGGTGGTGAAGGATGAGTTCGGCCGCGGCGGCGCCATGCAGCATCTGTTGCTCCGCTACACGCAGGCGCTGCTCACCCAGATGTCGCAGACCGCGGTGTGCAACCGGCACCACAGCCTGGAGCAGCAACTCTGCCGCTGGCTGCTCCTGTGCATGGACCGGCTGCCGGCGAACGAACTGGTCACCACCCACGAACTGATCGCCGGCATGCTGGGTGTGCGGCGGGAAGGGGTCACCCAGGCCGTGGGCAATCTGCAACGGGACGGTCTGATTCAGCACCGGCGCGGACATATCGTCGTGCTCGACCGCGCGGGTCTCGAGGCCCGGTGCTGCGAATGCTACGAGGTGGTTCGCACGGAGTTCGCCCGGCTGCTGCCCAGGCCCTTGCCCCGCTGACCCTCGTTTCGCCGCTGTGTGGGCTACCGCACGGACGGCAGGTCTCGGTTGGTGGAACCTTCCAGTTCTGCCCCCTTCTCCTCGGCAGCACCGCTCCGTTCAGCCGCCCGCCGATCCCCGCTTCGCCCTCCGTTTCGAGGTACCCCTATGAATTTTGCCGCGTGGATCTTCACGGGTCTTGTCGTCGGTTGGATCGCCAATCGCTTGTTGAACGATGGATCCCGAGAGGGAAGGCTGGGCTTTCTCGGATTCGGTGTCGCCGGTGCGATCATCGGCGTGCAGATGATGGCGCCGGCCACCGAACCCGGAGTCATTCCGCCCGACGGCCTCAATATGTCCCTGTTGTTCTACTCGGCCTGCGGTGCCGCCCTCACCTTGTTCGTGGGCAACTTCGTCAAGGAACGATTCATCTCCTGACGAACGGCGCGGGGCCGTCCCGCCGTTGCGGCTAAGGTTTCTGGCGGTGGTCCGCCCGCTTGGGCGGCTTGCCAGCGCCGCTGGACCGGGTACGCGGTCCCCGAGCCGGTTGCACGTTGTCTTCCAGAATGACCGCGTTCGCCCGGGCGATGCGCCGCTCCGACTGGGCCTCCCCCAGGCAGGCGGCCTTGTCGGCCGCTGACTTGTCGTTGCAGCGCTTCAAGGCGACGGCGTAGGTCGCATCCACCGTGGTGGCCGCAGCAGCCTGAGTGCTCTCGAAGCTTGGCCGAAATGCGGCCTCGAGATTCGCCAGATCCACCTTCCGCTTGCTCTCGGCCTCCACCGCGCACACGTCCCGGGTGTTCCCCTCCAGGACATGGCAGTAGTCCATGGTCTCCCTGTAGTCCGATGCGATCCTGGCTTGCGAGGACGCGTACGCCTCCCGCGATACCTCGGCGGCTGCGGCTACAACCGTGGAAAAAGAAGGACCAGGGAGAGCGGGACGATACGGCGGAGCGATGTGATCAAAGGGAAGTCCTGCAGAGCATTCGTGGAGAGAAGACACCCGAAGCGCGGGTTCGAGTGTCACGAACGGCAGGTTTCAGGCATTGACGGCGGAATCTTTGATTCCCTTATCGCATCCGGGAGGTTGGATTGTCTGTGCGCTGGCGCACTTTGGTTCAATGGCCTGCGGTCCAGGGCGGTGGATCCCGAGGAGATGGAACGAGTGGGGCGGCGGGTGTTGTGGACGAGTGATCGCCGAGTTTGCAGTGGGATCCCTCCTGGGCAGATGAATGATTGCAAGACGCGACCCCGTCGTGCGCGTCCGACCCCCGTCGCGATGCGACGACCCCCGTCGCGATGCGACCCCCGTCGGGGGTGCGATCGAAGCCCAATCAAGATGGTTCGTTTGACAGCATCTTGGTCGTGAGAGCAACATAGTCGCAAAAGAGATGTAGAAACAAAAGAGACCAGAAGATGACAAGAACGATGTTGTCCAGGCAGCCAACCCTGTCCCGATGGCTGTTGCAACACGCCTTGATGGGGCTCGATGGACGGTCACCCCGCAGCCTGCGCAGGCGCTGCCTGAGTCGTTCGGGCTGCAGGCTTCCCCCGACCCGCCGGACACGAACCTGCTCGTTTCCAGAATCGCCGCCCTGAGTCCAAGGCGGCGTTACTTGCACTGAGTTCACTGAGTTGAACGCCCTGTGTTGCCTTCGCCCGTCAGACCACGACACCACAACCCACCATCAAACGACCTTGGAGATCCTTCGATGCGCGCGCTGTTCGGAGTTCTGTTCGCTTCATCCGTATTCTCGGCAGTCATCCAGACTGCAGACGCCGCTTACACGTACGAGACGGTCGGTTCCCCGACTGGCACGGGAGGTTTCGCGTACGCGATAAACAATTCCGGACAGGTCGCAACGACCGACCTGGTTCGATCCTTCGTATTCGATGACGGCAGTCGCACTACGTTTCAGCAGATTGTCGTGCCCGGGGCCGCGACGGGGACCCCAGGAGTCCTTGCGCAGGGCATCAATGATGCAGGCGTGGCCGTGGGCCGTTACCGCATCGCTGGCAATCCGGCAAACCAGACGAGTGGGTTCATCCTCGGGACAGATGGTGCAATGACGACGGTAGACGTGCCGGGGGTCGCAAGCACGTCGATTTCGGACATCAACAATTTCGGAGATCTGGTGGGTGAGACGCGCAGTGATCTCACCGTGTTCGGTCTGATACAAGGTTTTGCGCGCCGCGGCGGGTCCTTTGCCGAGATCAGCTACCCGGGTTCGGTTCTCACCCGTGCCTATGGCATCAATGACGCAGGCGACATCGTCGGGCAATTTCAACTGGCGGATGCCATCAACCGGCCCTTCCTTCTGAGCGGAAACACCTACACCGAATTGATGCCGACCAACGCCCCTGGTGGCCTGCTTTCAGCACTCGCGACGGGCATCAGCGACAGCGGCCTGATCATCGGCACCTATCGGGATGCAGCGAATGTAACCAAGACCTGGCTTCGGATGACCGATGGTTCCTATGACTACCCCACGCTGCCTGGATCGGGTTGGGGAATCAACGACAGCGCGCAAATCTCCGGTTCCTTTCTCGACGCGTCGAACGGAAACGTGCGAACCGCCTTTGTTGCCAGTGTCCCGGAGCCTTCGACCTACTTGATGTTCGGAGTCGGTCTGGCGGGCCTGCTCGTTGCCAGGCTTCGCAGGACACGCGCGACCGTTCGCCCGGCCTTGCTTCGTGGCTCCCGGAGTCTCGGCCGCGGTTGCCTTCGTTCTGGGGTTGCTCGGGGTTCTGCCCGCGCAGGCTCAGCATATGGGCGACATCTGGATCGGCCAATCGCCCGGCGGCCAACTGGCAGCCATCCATGTGCCCGACGGGCCGATCGTGCTCCCACCGGTGTCCGCCGGGGTGCTCCAGGGCTGGGCGGATTTCACCCTCGGATTCGACGGTGTCCCCCAAGAGGGCGAGTCTGGCGTCACGCCCCTTTCGGCCGGCGCGGACATCTATCTGGAAATCGTGTCGATCGAAGAGGGGCTCTCCCTGCGGCCGTTCACGGGGTTCACGCAGGTGTCTGCGGATGCCCCGGGGGAGCGGCTGCGCATCGGGGCCACGGGCAATCTGCATTGGCACCCGATCGCCTTCATCGACTCCAGCATCGTCGGCACTGACTTCAGCGGTGAACGCGATGTTGCGTTTCGTCTGATCGACCTGGGCGTGGCGGGGCACGCTGCCTCACCCAGCTATTCGCTGACGTTCACCACCCCGACTGCTCCGGTACCGGAGCCTGCCGAGAGCGCGCTCCTCGCCTTCGGCCTCGGGGCACTCGCGCTCGTGATGAGCCGGCGTCGCGTTGGGAGCGGTAACTGACACCGGCCTGCCGCTTTCTACGCGACACGCCACTGCAATCCCCGAAGGCGTTCGGTCGGTAGCTCGCCTCCGACCGCAACGCCGTAGTCGTTGTGCCGTCGGATGGGTCCCGACCGCGCATGACCAGAATGCCTCGAGTCAATGGCGTGCGGTTCGGGGCCTTCGCCTGCCGGATGTATGGCTGCAGCGTTGGCGTCAAGTGCGGCAATGGCAGGAAGAGAAGTGGGCCCTGCCGGAAAGACGGATGGGTAACCGGCGCTGGCGTTGGTCGCTTCGCCACCAGGGGCCGGCGCCGCCGGCCGTCATCGTGAGGCCGGTAGCCCCCGGCCAATCAGAGTGTGATGTCGCCAGAGCTGAGCGCACCCCCGGTCTGCGTGTGGTCCTATCGGCCCGTGATGTCCGAAGGCATGGCGCTCCCGGCTGTAAGCCAGGCGAGGGCAAGTGCGGCAAGTTTGCAGGCGCTCGGTCTCTTCGGATTTCTCCCGGCGGTAATGAAAGGACTTCAGCGGACGCGACAGGCCCGCAGGGCGGACCCGCCACGCGACGACCAGGGTTCCCACGAGCAGGAGTGCGATGCTCTCCGGTTCGGGGACTGCCGACGCCGTCGGCCCAGGCGGTCGCGAGCGGCATCGCGGTGCCGTCGAGGCCCGGTGTGGCGAAGAGCAGGAACACAGGATCCGACGTCGCGCGCCCGGGCATCGAAAAGCTCATGGCCACTGCGTACACACCGGCAGCGGGATCGTCTGCGGAGGGCCGGGAGAGGATGAAGAATGGATGTACGTGAATGCTGCCTGCGATCGAGGTCGTCCCGAGGGAGAACCCCGCGACGGGGTCGGTCCCACCTTGCACGATCGCCGAGTTCGCGCCTCGGGACACCTTGAACTCGGTGCCGTTGGTCAGCGGGGCGAAATCCGCAGTGGCGCCGTCTCCATCCCAGAACCAGAGGGTGGACTCGGCTGCGGCGGCCGGACCAAAAGGCTCCAGCGCGAAGGACAGGGCCGTACTTCCAGGAAGCGTGCCGAAGCCCGCCGGGTAGACGGTAGCCCGGTCCACGCCGGGATTCGTTGCAACGTACTCTCCGAATTCCAGCGGTTCGAACTCGACCCCGTACACACGGACGCCCAGCGTCGTGATCTGGCCCGTCGGCGTGGTGGCGAGAAGGATGTCTCCCGCGTGCTGCGCGTGTGCCTGAGTGGCGCAGAGCGCGGCCGCCGACAGCAGGGCGGTCACGAGTGCCGCTCGCCAGCGGCGTGCCCACCCGGCATGGGAAAGCGCTCGGAGCGGTTCGTCCCGTGTGCAGAAACGTGTTTTCTCAGCTGAAAGCCAAAGCGCGCGGCACGCGCGATGCGGTCGAACGACATGCGGGCTCCTCCTGGTCTTCGGGACTCTTGCGAGGGAATGCAGAACCGGTCCCGGTGCGATTGAACATATCGCATCCAAAAGGCAGGCGCAACACAATAGCGAAAGCGGTCGAAAGGCCAGTGCAGAAGTGACGAAGAAGGGATCGATCGTGCGGACACCACGTGGCGCCTTGAACGGACGCCAAATTGGGGGTAGAGGTTTAGGCCCGTCCGCACCCGCTGACGCGCGGCGTCGTGGGTAACGCGGAGCGCGCCTCGATCTGGTCCGCCCGTTCGTGCCGGCCAGTATCCGGGCGTCGCGGCGACGGCAGGAGTGCGCGCCCCGGACGCGACTCCCGCCGTGGGCAGATGAATGATGGCAGGACCTGCCCCATCGCACTGCGCATCGCACTGCGCCTCAGGCGTCTTCGCCCCGGATACGCATCGCCTCCCGGTAAGCGCGGGTGATTTCCTTCGACTTGCTCCGCCAGCGCTTTCAACTCGTCACCGAGCGACGCGACCTTGTCCGGGTGGTACTGGCTCATGAGGGTCTTGTAGGCCTTGCGGATCTCATCGACCGAAGCCTCGGCCGGGACGTTCAGCACCTTGTCCCAGGAGGCCGGGGAAGCTTCCGCGTCGTTCGCGGCGTTCGCGCCGGCGTCCTTCGAACCACCTGACGAGGAGGATCGTTTCGACCGGTCCTTCAGCACGAAGGTCGAGACGATCCAGTAGCCCAGGAACAATCCCAGGATGACGACGCCCACTTCTACGGATGACATGGCTCACCCTCGTCGATCAGCGATTGCCGGTGTGCCTGCAGCCGGCCATGGCGCGGGGAGTTCTCCTCCTCGGCTTCCAGTTCGTTCGTGAGCCGAAGGACGATCTGTTGGCGGGTCCGGGCCCAGCGCGACGGTGTCTGCAGTCGGCGGGCGGCGTGAATCAGGTCTTCGCTCATCGGCGTGGCCATCGACAGGTGTCGTATGAGATTCAGAGCGAACGGGGGGCACACGAGCGACTCGAAGGCCAAGCCGAGAAAACGCCTGGCAGAAAGCTGCAGTTCGCCTCGATGCGCCCAGGTCCAAGCGAGAGCCACGAGAATGCTGGTGAAGAGCAGCACCAGCGCCAGCAACAGCACAGGTTCGCCCAGTCTCGTGAAGAACCCCACGGGAAGGAACACGAACAGTGCGATCGCCATGCTCCATACCAGAGGTGCGAGCGGGAGGAACGCACGAACGGGCGGTTGCGCGAGAGAGGTCGCGGCGTCGTTGCCTTCGAGCTGCCAGGACATGCGGAACATCGGCCGATGCAGGAGGAACGGATTGGGGGCGTAGAGTTCCTTGCGCAGGACGCCCAGGTGTTCCGAACCGAAGCCCACGGTCCAGTCGTTTCTTCCTGCGGGAATCAGCACCGCCTCGTTGCGGTAGAGCAGTTGCGCCGAGTCGTAGAGGTACAGGCCGAGGATCGCCGCCATCAGCAAGACCTCGGCACTGACTCCATGTCACTTCTTGTTTCGTTTGAAGATCGATCCGAGCCCCGCCGCAGCGGCGACGGCCACGCCGACAATGACCTTCCAGAATGCGGCGAAGAAGCCGCCGATGGCGGCCCAGAGCCCCTTTTTCGTCGCCACGGCTGCGGCACCGCCCAGGATCAGCGCGGCGAGACCGTACTCCGCCACCTTGTCGCCTTCCTTGAACTCCGAATACTGCTCACCGGCCACATAGCGGAACTGCTCGAGCGCCGACTTGAACTCCTGCGTATCGGCGGGGAGCGTCTCGACGCTCGACACGAGCGTGGCGCTCATCACGCCCGACCGGCCGAGCAGGCGGCTGGTGTAGTTGACGATCATCTGCCCGTCTTCCTGCCGCAGGCGGGTTCCCCATTCCAGGCGCTTCGTCTGCGCGTCGTAGTGGGGCGGGACCTGCCACCCATCGGTGGTGAGGGAGGGCATGCCCAGCCGCTTGCGTTCCTCGTTGCCCGGGCCGTCGGATTCCTTCAGCGACTTCAGGAGCTCGTCGGGATCGATCTTCTCGTCGTCCTTCACGTACCCCGTCGCCTCGAACGAGAACACGGAAAACCACTTGAGCGATTCTGGCGCCAGCAGGTAGTTGCCGTCCGTGGGCGGGTTGCCGGCCAGTTCCAGGAAGCGACGCGTGTTCTTGTCGTCGAGAAAGAGATAACCCTTGGGGACCACGATGGTGGCCTGGGTGGAAATATGCCCTTCGGACGGGCCCTCTTGCCAGGCGAGCTTCCGCAACTCCTCGCCGAGATTCTCGTTGGACTGGCTCCAACCGGCGATGGGCCAGACGAGGAAGAGGAAGCAAAGAAGGTAACGCATACACACCCCTGGTCGATGAGTTGTTCGAATGATGCCCGGATGCTTCGAGTCGGCGCCGGTCGACCTGCCGCTTCGTGTTTCCTTCGGCCCCACGCGACCGGCCGGAAGTGTCGGTCTTTTCGATGGTGCGGCCATGTACATCTGCGGCCGTGGCGGGCCACATCGGAGGAAGGAAGCGCCATTCCGTTCGTCTGGCGACTCCCGCAGTATGGCACGCGCCCATGCCCCTGCACTGTGAGAAATTCACGGTGCGACGCCATGCTTCCACCGCGAGCCGGACTGCCCGAGGCGGTCCATCGCAACACTGCGTAACACTTGCTACAGAACGCACGAGCGGGTTTGCCTATCGTGATCGCACCTTGGCTGCGGGCCTTTGCCGAAGCCGCCGATCCACGATTTCCCCGGAGGAGTTCCTGCTCATGCATTCATCCCTGTTCTGGCTGACGCTCACGCTGGTCCTGACCGCCGTCCTGGCCTTTCCCTACGTGCTCAATCGCATCGCCGTTCGCGGCCTGGCAGGGACCATGGCGAATCCGTCCGTTGCCGATCTGCCCCAGGCCGCGTGGGCGCAGCGGGCGCAGGCCGCCCACGGCAATGCCATCGAGAACCTTGCGGTATTCGCACCGACGGTCCTTGCCATCGAGGTTCTCGGCGCGGGCAACGACACGGTGGTCCTCGCGTGCCAGGTGTACTTCGTCGCGCGGCTCGCCCACTACGTCGTGTACACACTGGGCGTGCCTTTCGTCAGGACGTTGGCCTACTTCGCCGGCTGGGGGGCCAACGCCGTTCTCCTTGTGCGGTTGCTGGGGACACTGTCGTGAGCAAGGTGGCGTTCGTGGTCGGCGCAGGTGGGGTGCTGGGCGGAGCCCTCGTCTCCGAGTTCTCCACGACAGGATACGGAGTCGCCGGCTTGCACCGCGCGAGCGGGTTCATCGGCGGGGAACCCCTGCGGACAGCCGTCGATCTGAGCGATCCGCCGTCTGTCCGGAATGCAGTGGAGCACGTCTGCGAGGTGCTCGGGCCCATCGATGTGCTGGTATGCAATGCCGGGACGCTGATGATGAAGCCGTTCGCCGAACACGCGCTGGAGGACTTCGACCTTCTCTGGCGAGTGAACGTCACGTCCGCCTGTGCCGCGGCCGGCGCGGTCTTGCCGGGCATGGTCCGGCGAGGGGAGGGTTGTATCCTGTTCTCGGGTGCCACCGCATCGATCCGAGGGTCGGCGCGATTCCCCGCGTTTGCAGCGACGAAGTTCGCCGTGCGCGGGCTGGCGCAATCCCTTGCGCGCGAATACCAGCCGCAGGGCATCCACGTGGTGCACGTGTTGATCGACGGAGTGCTGCGCGGTTCGCCGTCTGCCGGCCGCTTCGGAGTCGAGGATGAACGCGCCATCGATCCGGCCGAAGCCGCCAAAGCCTATCGCTGGCTGGCCGAACAGCCGGCGTCGGTATGGACACAAGAACTGGATCTGAGGTCAAGGAGGGAGAGGTTCTAGCCATGGACATGCAACTCAACGCCGACCGTCGGGAGCCTGTGCTGGTACACGGCACGGATCTCCCCTGGATCCCCTCGCCGCAGGCCGGTGTCGACCGCAGAATGCTGGAACGTTCGGGGGGCGAGGTGGCGGTTGCATCCACCATCGTCCGCTACGGACCCGGTTCTGCCTTCCCACCCCACGCACATGGGTTGGGCGAGGAGTTCGTCGTCCTGGAAGGGGTGTTCTCCGACGAGCATGGCGACTATCCGCCCGGAACCTATGTCCGCAACCCTCCGGGTTCGACGCACTCGCCCGGGTCCCGCGATGGCTGCACCATCTTCGTGAAGCTGAGGCAGATGAGCCCGGACGACACGGACAGCGTGACCCTTCGGCCCGATGATCAGAAGTGGGAGAGCATCGATGCCTTTCGCCGTATCGCAGCGCTCCACCGCGGACGAGAGGGGACAGTCCGCTTCGAAAGGCTCGCGCCCGGGTACCGCGACCCATGGCCACCGCAACCCGCGGGGGAGGAGATCTTCGTCCTGGAAGGACACGTCGATCTCAATGGGTCCCGGGATGCAGGGCTGCACAGGTGGAGCTGGCTGCGGCACCGGAGGGAGAGGCCCATGATCGTGAGCAGCGCGGGGGGAGCATGGCTATGGGTGAAGTCGGGACACCTGATCGACCATGAAATCCGTTGAGGACCGCCTGGGCGATTTCGATGCCTTTTCCGACCTCAGCCCCACCGGCCGGGGATTGTTGACGCAGGGGATCGTCGCCAGGAACGCGAAAGCGCGCGACGGCCATCCTGCACAAGGGCCAGCCGGTTTCCGGTGCGTATTTCGTGCTCGAGGGCCGGTTACGCATCTACACCATCTCGCCCAACGGTACGGAGGCGACGCTGTACTTCGTGGACCCGGGCGAAGCCTGCGTTCTCGCGCTGAATTGCCTGTTCAACGATCTGCTCTACCCGGCGTGGGTGCAGGCGGAATCGCCCGCTGTCGTCGCCATCATTCCCGGACCGGTCTACAAGAAGCTGTTCGAGACGGAGCGCGCGATCCAGGACCTGACGGTCAAGGCGCTATCGACGCTGGTGTATCGACTGATGAACGAACTGGAGCAGGTGCATGCCATCAACCAGAAGCAGCGCCTGGCTCAGTTCCTCCTGCTGCACAGCGCTGCCGACGGTGTGCTCCGGATGACGCAACAGCAGATCGCCCGGCATCTGGGAACGACTCGCGAGGTGATCGCGCGGTTGATTCGGGAACTGGTCGCCCTGCACCTGGTTTCCACCGAGCGCGGTGCCATCCGGATCAGGGACCTCTTCGGACTGCGAAGAATCGTCGTGCCGGTGTCCGCCGCGAGGTGAGGGTGCTGCGCGAGCGCTGATCGCGAAGGCTCCGCAGGGATTCGCGAGGTGATGGCAGGAACGGCCTCCTTCAGCGCAGTTCCGCTCCGGGTGCATCTCATCAAGATCGGATCTCGAGCCTGAGACGCTCCCGGCGTGACGCGCGCCCAGGACGGGCTGCTCGTGCGATTGCAGACCTCGAACGGGCCTGTTCTGGAGGCAGCCAGCCGAAGTCTTGGCTGGCTTGCCCATGGTCACCTTCAGCGCGAGAGCTTTCCGCGACGCGCCGTCACCGCCATCGTCAGGAGGCCCAGGGCCATCAGCAGATAAGTGCCTGGTTCGGGTACCGGCGGGAGAGTGGACTCGGTGCCGAAATAGATGTCGTCGACGGCGAAGTCGTTGCCGCCTGTCGCCGTGTTGCGGTTCACGAGGCTCAACGTCACGCTCGTCACCGAGCCCGAGTTCCACGTCTTGCCCAGACCCTGCCACGTGCCCGCGAGAGCGAGGCTGGTCTCGACCGTGCCCAGCGACACGACTGTTGGCGTGGACACCCTGAACTCCAGGATCGCGGGACTGTTGCTCCCTGGATAGCCCACGACGCAGCAGACGTTCGAAACGAAGGCCTCGAAGAAGTAGTCGGTGTCCGGGATCACGTCGATCGGGCCGGAGCGCCAGACGATGGCGCCGTCGATGGGGCTGCCGTTGCCGACGAACATCTGTCCGGTGCCCGTGGTGTGATCGTCCATCGACACGAAGTAGCCGTTCCAGGGATACGGGTTGGTCCGCACCGTGTACTGCGCTTCTGCGCCGTTGCCGCCAGGACTGTAGCTGTAGTCGGACTCGAAGCTGACGGCGCCGGCTTCGAAGTCACCGTTGGGCACCAGGTTGGGCGCGGCGGCACTCGCATACGTGGGGAGCGCCATCACAGCGACCGCAGACAGTTGAATCAGGGAATGACGCATCGAACGCCTCGCGGTGGGTGAGTCGGAGGGATGCTCGCGGCCGACTTCGCGTCGAGAGCCGCGATCAGCATGCAAAGGCGAGTGCAACCGGCAGGAGCCGTATCGATCCGGGTAAGGCTCGCCTCAGCCAGCGCGGCGCAAGAATCGGACCCCGGATGAGGCGTGATCCCTGTCCCCATGGCGCGGAGGTTCCGTTCGGGGCGATCTGCTACGGCCGTGTCAGTTTGTTCGACACCTCGGCAGCTGGGTGCCACGGCGCCAACGCGTGTAGCCGGGCGCCATGGCGGGTGCAGATCTTCGAGCCCCGTGGGGCGGCGGCTATTTCACCGCCGGCGACGCGCCACTGCCGCGATTCCGAGGAGCCCCAGGGCGGAGAGCGCCATCGTGGAAGGTTCCGGCACGGCCACCAGAACGGCGACGCCCCGAAGGACACTGCCGTCCGCTGGTGCTTCGTACATCTGGAGAAGATTGCCGCCGTCCAGGTCCATCCGGACGATCTGCGAAGGAAACTGGTACTGCGATACGTAGATGAACTCGTCGGTCACGTCGAGTCCGTTGGCAAGGCCCAGGCCCGTGGCTAGAGTCACGAGACCGGTGCCGTCGAGATTCGACCGCTTGACCTCGCCAAACGTCGTGGAGAGGTAGATGTACTGGTCGGTGACTTCGAAATCGTAGGATTGGGAACCGCTCAGGAGAGTGACGGCATTGGTGCCGTCGAGGTTCGACCGTTTGATCCTGCCGGAGGAATTGACCTCGCTCCAGTAGATCTGAGAGCCGACCACGTCGATGGCCACCGGCTGGGTCAAGCCGCCGAAAAGGAGCGTGGAAGCCGTCGGATCCCCCTGGGTGTCGATCGTGAAGATCTGGTTCCCGTTCTGGTCGGACCAGTACAGGGTGGAACCGACGAGATCGATGTCGTACGGGTTGAGCGTGCCGTCGCCGTAGAACTGGACATCGGTCCCGTCCGGCTTGGCCGAATTGATGGTGCCGAGACCTGGATCCGTCCACCAGATGCGGCCACCGAGAAACTCGACGCCGTTGGGGCTCTTGACGTTGCCGGCACCGCTGACGATGGCACCGGGGGTGCCGCCGGGCAGTGTTCCCGACTTGATGTAGCCGGGCCCGGGCTGGAACCGCGCGACGGAAGGACCGACTTCCGTCCAATACAGCGTATCGGCCGCCTGGGCGGATACGCTGCCCGTCGCGGCGAAGATTGTCGCAATGACTACCCCGGCCTTCATCATCAGCATCTCCCTGGTTCTGATTCGTCTCCGGCCGGACATCGGTTGGCCTGACGAACCCGTTGTGATTTTCGTTTTCCGCTAGCGGAGGTGCTCGAGGTCCCTTTGCATCGTCAAGAATGTCGACAACTGCAAACGGTGCCATGCCGCCGCCGCTCAGGAGATTACCCCTGAAAACATTGACAATCCACTGATGTGCATCGCGGGCACTGCTCGCGAGCCGCATCCCATGGGCTGCGCGAATTGTTGGCGCAATGCCTGTGCCTGCCATGGGCGCGGGTGCGCTCGACGAAGGCCTGGGTTCCCCTACTTTCCTTCCCGCTTGAGAAAGGCGATGAGATCGGCGCGGTCCTCGGGCGAGTCCACCCGGTAGCCCATCTTCTGCCCCCGAATGAACTGCTCGGGGCCTGCGAGCCAGCGGTCCAGCGACGTTTCGGACCAGACCACATTCGAACGCCGGACGGCGGTGGAGTAGTCGTACCCCGGCACCGTGCCTGCCTTGCGACCGACCACACCCCGGTGCATCGGTCCGATCCGGTTCGCATCCAGCGAATGGCAGCCTTCGCAGCGCGATTCGTAGAGCTCCCGCCCGCGTTCGGCATCGGCAGCCCAGCCCAGGCCTGGAGGCAAGCCCGCCGTGAGGAACAGCAACGACAGAGACAAGCGTTTCATGGGGGGTCCTCCCGAATGCGGAGCGGGCTTCGCGCACCGCTCCGCAAGGATGCGCGTCACGCTCCGAAGGTCAGCGCACCGGTGGGAAGCGCGCGGCCGAGCGCCTGGGACAGCACGGTCCAGTGCATGGTCTCGTCCGCCGCGAGTCGGGCAGAGACCTTGGCAAGGTCGCCCGACTTGAACGACGGAATCACACCCAGGTACGCATTGGTGGCGCCCAGTTCCAGCTTGGTCGCCAGCGCCAGGACGTCCCCCTGGGACTTGAGCGTGTCGGCCTTCAGCGCCTTGGCGTACTCCTCGAGCTTCATCGGCTCCACGGGTTTGCCGCCCATCTTGCGGATCGTGGCGATCAGCGCGTCGCGGTGCGCCTTGTGATGCGACTGGAACTGCACGGCCACGTCCAGCACGGGCTTCTGCAGCAGACCGCTCTCTGCCCCGAGCTGATAGGCGTTGATGGCCTCGTGCTCGAGCCCGAGAGCCGTGTTGAGGATGGAAACATCCATCGATTCGCTGCTGGTGTTCGACTGCGCGATGGACTCACAGCCGGACATCAGTGCGATGGCAGAGGCGGACAGCAGCACGCTGGACGCGTGACCGATGAACTGGCGGCGGGACGGAAGCGCGGTTTCGCGGACGATGATCTGGGACACGGCAGGTTCTCCTTGAAAGGGAAGAGAGTCAGGCGATTGCCTGACCGACTTACGCGGGGAGAACGGAATTGGATTGCGAAAGGGCGGCGGGGTGGCCGACCAGGCCGGTGGGTCTGGGGATGACAGCACGCAGGACCAGGCCAGATGCTGCGAGCAACTTCGTTCATTTGGCGCGCATTCGATTGTTCCTGGCATTGTGCTCAAGCTCGCAAAGCCCGAGCTCTTCCATGAGCGGAGGCACATAGACTGCAAAACGGCCCCGAAAGCCCTTCTTAAGGCCGTACCAGCCGCCAACCGGATTGGTTTCGGAACGACCCCACGCTTCCACCGTTCCTTCTTTGGCTGGCTTCTGCTCATCGGCTCCGCCAAGTTCCACCCAGTCGCCTGCCTTCGTGAGCATGGCGTGCAGGTCGTCAATGCACCGCGCATCGTAGTGCAACACGGTACTTCCCACTGTGCAGACCAGAATCCTCCTTCCATCCTTCTCGTCGGTATGCATCGTGAATTCGGGAAGTGCCGGGCGGCGTCTTCAGCTTCCATGGATCGTCCTTGGTACGGCTCGGCAGCATGGTCATGGCATTCCTCTCCGATGATTGTGAACAAACAGCCGCGTCTACGTCGCATCGACCGCGCCCTGCAAGAAGTCGCTCCCGAAGCATGACGTTACCCATCCAGTTCGCCCGAACGTGATGCCCACAAGTCCGTCCTTGGCGGACCACAAGGATGAAGGACTTCGGGAAGCCGGCCAACGTCCGCGCTTGCGAGAGTCCGCTCGAGCGGAGGGTGGTGGCTGACTGCTCACCAGAACTTCCACCACGGCTTTGCATCAAGCAGGACTGGCGTGGACTTTGAAGGTTCGAACTTGAACATGGCAATGTGCTCGGGCTTGAGTAGTGCCGGATCGACGTAGCCTTCCAACTCGAAACCCAGGAACTCCCGCAGTGTTGCCTCCCCGAGCTCGAGCGGGTGAAAGGCCAGAGGATAGCTGCCGGATTCCTCCTGCGGATCGACGGCAGGATGTGCGCCATCCCAGTATGGCGTTTCGAACGCGAAGCGCTCTCCAACGTCTTCAATCACTCCGTTATCGGGAGAAACACTCAGCGAACGTCGTAGAACGCCATCTTCCCAGATGGCGAACGCAAACCAATCGACGACACTGTGCATTGCGTGGAGCAGTGTCGTTCCTTGGGCAGCGATGAACTTGCTTGGGAGTCGGGAGGGTCGATCTATCGCGACTTCACTCGCGCCGAGAATCCGCAGCCCGGGAAAGCAACCTGCGATGACCGTGTCACCGCGCACGTACGTGCAGGACAGGTCTGCGCCAGAAGGGTCGCCGAAGTTCGCGTCAGGAAATACTGACGCGACAAAGCTCTCGGTGGCGGCTTTGTCGGGGGTTGGCATGGCAGCCAATGTTTGGCGGGCGTCGCCCTGCATCAGAGCTAGCAGGCAAGTTTTTGTTCCCACAAAACCCCCTCGAGAAGGTGAGACCTGGTAAGGCTGTGCAAGAAGTCGAATCCGAAGCGAAGTGTTGCCGAGCGTAGGCGCCTACTGCGACACGTTGATTGCACTCTTTCCGGCCGGATAGCGGTGTCCCGTTCCAGATACGGCGGGTTGGACCTCGCCACGCCCACAAGCGCTATGCAGCCTGAAGCAGGAACGCCACTTTGACGGCCTCATACGGAAAGACGATTCCGCCGCCTTCCGCTCGGTCGAGACTGCCAGCACTCAGTAGCGCCGTGACGTCGATGTGAACGGCCTTGACATCACGATCCACACGCCGCGTGGCCTCTCGGATGGACACAGGGCCAGCACCAAAAAGTGCCTTCAGAAGCTCCCAACGCTTGGCAGTGAGAAACCCTCCAGAGAAGTTTCGGAGAAGCGAAGCTGATCCGCGCCGACTTCTCTGGCTTTCCCGTACGCCAGGAACTGGCGAAGTCAGCCATCGACTGCTTGGGCGCGCGAACATCAAGAGTGACTGTTATCACGGTTCCACCTCGCTATGCCTCGCTCGAAGGCAGCGAGAAGTGAATCGCCCCGGGTTTCCTGGAGTGCTCCGGGTTTGAGTCAGGCCGCCTTGGCGGACTCCCGTTGTCGCTGATAGTACGACTGCTCCAGTTCTGCTGGTGGGATGTCGCCGATCGGTTGCAGGAGCAGGCGGTGGTTGAACCAGTTCACCCACTACAGCATCGCGTACTCCACCTCGTCGGCTTTCTCCACGAACCTCTCGGATGGATGAACCGGGCTGTCGTCGGCAGCGTATCGCGTGATCGGCTGGGCTTCGATGGGGCCGAGGCATTTCGCCTCGGAGAACGACAGCTGCGCAGGATCGCGGGGGCGCTTCATGGGGCCGAGGCATTCCCCTCGGAGAACGGGCCGCCAGGATGACGGAGCGCATCCCGTTCTCGTCGCTTCACTGGGGCCGAGGTCTTTCGCCTCGGAGAACCGGCTGTCGGCGGTACCGCTCCGCGCCGTAGCGGATGCTTCAATGGGGCCGAGGCATTTCGCCTCGGAGAACGCGGTCTCGACGGCCGAGGTCAAGCTGCGCGGCATCAGCTTCAATGGGGCCGAGGCATTTCGCCTCGGAGAACAGGCCCGGGCACTCGCGAAGGTGAAGCTCGACAACGCGGCTTCAATGGGGCCGAGGCATTTCGCCTCGGAGAACTGCGTCACTCCTCTGCCGCTCCTCGCGGCGAATCAATCGCTTCAATGGGGCCGAGGCATTTCGCCTCGGAGAACATGCGAGCGCATTGCCGGTGCGGCGCGCGATCACGTAGCTTCAGTGGGGCCGAGGCATTTCGCCTCGGAGAACAGCACTCCGAGGAACATCCGACCTCGGAATCATAGAGCTTCAATGGGGCCGAGGCATTTCGCCTCGGAGAACACGGCTTTGCCGCCAAGGGGTGGGGCAATGGCGACGAGGCTTCAATGGGGCCGAGGCATTTCGCCTCGGAGAACGGCCTGGAATGAAAAGCCCGTTCCGCCCGCGTCCGAGCTTCAATGGGGCCGAGGCATTTCGCCTCGGAGAACAGAACCACGACGGACGCAACACATGTCCCGCTGCCGATCTGCGCTTCCATGGGGCCGAGGCATTTCGCCTCGGAGAACCGACGGCGCCGGGTACCTCACCAGCGGGTATGGGCAGCTTCAATGGGGCCGAGGCATTTCGCCTCGGAGAACGCGTCGCGTGCCATCGCGGGTGCACTACCTTTTAGATGCTTAATGGGGCCGAGGCATTTCGCCTCGGAGAACGCGTCGCGTGCCATCGCGGGTGCACTACCTTTTAGATGCTTCAATGGGGCCGAGGCATTTCGCCTCCGGAGAACATGCGCGCGGTATTCGACCGCCCTACTCCGTACACGCTGCTTCAATGGGGCCGGGCGCATTTCGCCTCGGAGAACGTTGCAATGCGTCCAGTGAAGAGAATTCCGGTGCTTCAATGGGGCCGAGGCATTTCGCCTCGGAGAACGGTGAAGTTCATCTGGCCCAAGTGGGTCGTCATGTCGCTTCAATGGGGCCGAGGCATTTCGCCTCGGAGAACAATACGGGCGCGGGATCAAGTGCAGCGTGTACAGCGGGCTTCAATGGGGCCGAGGCATTTCGCCTCGGAGAACCCGATGTCGATTTCCATGGTCAGCTGCTTGATGCCGCTTCAATGGGGCCGAGGCATTTCGCCTCGGAGAACAACATGGGCGCCAGGCAAGAGGGCCTCGCTCGCCCTGCTTCAATGGGGCCGAGGCATTTCGCCTCGGAGAACCGGCGCGTCCAGGCCCAGGCCGAGGATCTCGTGCGGGCTTCAATGGGGCCGAGGCATTTCGCCTCGGAGAACCCGGCAAGCAGGCCACCCAGCTCGCCGCGCACGCCTCGCTTCAATGGGGCCGAGGCATTTCGCCTCGGAGAACGAACCGAGTCGTGCGCGAGGACGCGGGCATGGATCCGCTTCAATGGGGCCGAGGCATTTCGCCTCGGAGAACCCCAGGCGTCGGCCGTCTTCGCCGAACCGCTGTCCACGTAGCTTCAATGGGGCCGAGGCATTTCGCCTCGGAGAACCGAGTTTCGCGTGCTGGTCAACTGCGGGATCGTCGAGCTTCAATGGGGCCGAGGCATTTCGCCTCGGAGAACTTTGACGACGACGACCCGACACTAGCGGATTACCCGGCTTCAATGGGGCCGAGGCATTTCGCCTCGGAGAACCCCAGGCGTCGGCCGTCTTCCCCGAACCGCTGTCCACGTTGCTTCAATGGGGCCGAGGCCTTTCGCCTCGGAGAACCGAGTTTCGCGTGCTGGTCAACTGCGGGATCGTCGAGCTTCAATGGGGCCGAGGCATTTCGCCTCGGAGAACGTTGACGACGACGACCCGACACTAGCGGATTACCCGGCTTCAATGGGGCCGAGGCATTTCGCCTCGGAGAACAAGCTCGGCAGATGGAATTTGCTGACAAGCAAAAGGCTTCAATGGGGCCGAGGCATTTCGCCTCGGAGAACACCGCGACCACTTGTCCAGCGTGCGGTTCAGGAGCTTGCTTCAATGGGGCCGAGGCATTTCGCCTCGGAGAACCGTCACCCGCGCCGGCTGGTCTCCCGCCTGGCTGGCTGCTTCAATGGGGCCGAGGCATTTCGCCTCGGAGAACCCACGGCCGACGCGCGCTGTCCTGGTCGCCGGGCCTGCTTCAATGGGGCCGAGGCATTTCGCCTCGGAGAACTGGCGAGTATGTGCAAAGCGTCAAGGTGCTGGAAGAGCTTCAATGGGGCCGAGGCATTTCGCCTCGGAGAACGTAGCGGCCGCGCTCGGAGGCGGCGGCGGATTTTCGCTTCAATGGGGCCGAGGCATTTCGCCTCGGAGAACGGGGTACGGTGCGATTGCCGAGAAGTTCGAGCTATCGCTTCAATGGGGCCGAGGCATTTCGCCTCGGAGAACCGTCATGCGCGTGTCGGTCTGGTTCGCCAGCATCATGCTTCAATGGGGCCGAGGCATTTCGCCTCGGAGAACGGTTTCTTGGGCTTCACTGTGCTGGCTCCTGGGATTGCTTCAATGGGGCCGAGGCATTTCGCCTCGGAGAACGGCGTGGGCGTCCATGGCGTCGGTCAGCGTCGCTCCGCTTCAATGGGGCCGAGGCATTTCGCCTCGGAGAACTGGCATGGGCGCAGTTTTTCGGATGGCATGACTTTTTCGCTTCAATGGGGCCGAGGCATTTCGCCTCGGAGAACCCATGACGGTCTACACCACGCCTGGCACTTACACCTGGCTTCAATGGGGCCGAGGCATTTCGCCTCGGAGAACGCGGCGCGTGCCCTCCGCTGCTGTCCGCGAAGTTCCAGCTTCAATGGGGCCGAGGCATTTCGCCTCGGAGAACGCCTTCGGGGCCTTCGTCCGTTGCGGTGTAGTTAGTCGCTTCAATGGGGCCGAGGCATTTCGCCTCGGAGAACCAACGGAGCACCTCCTCAACAAGAAGGACGCTCTCGAGCTTCAATGGGGCCGAGGCATTTCGCCTCGGAGAACCCGCCTGGTCCCCATTGCCGCAGATTCCGCCCAACATCGCTTCCATGGGGCCGAGGCATTTCGCCTCGGAGAACTTCGAATAAATCGGATCGGCCAACATGGTCGTGATCTGGCTTCAATGGGGCCGAGGCATTTCGCCTCGGAGAACTCGACGAGAACGGCGAGCCGCTCATGCAGGTGTTCACGCTTCAATGGGGCCGGAGGCATTTCGCCTCGGAGAACTTTCCCGGCATCGCGGCCGCCCGGCCCTTTTCGCGGCTTCAATGGGGCCGAGGCATTTCGCCTCGGAGAACGGCGTGCTATCGCCAGACAATCTCCCGCAGAGCGTCGCTTCAATGGGGCCGAGGCATTTCGCCTCGGAGAACGGGGGCCGCCTGATCGGAAGCTTTGATGACAACCCGGCTTCAATGGGGCCGAGGCATTTCGCCTCGGAGAACTGATAGGCGGACGGGTCGAAGACCGCCGGAGCGTGGCTTCAATGGGGCCGAGGCATTTCGCCTCGGAGAACTGATAGGCGGACGGGTCGAAGACCGCCGGAGCGTGGCTTCAATGGGGCCGAGGCATTTCGCCTCGGAGAACCCAGGAGCGGAAAGGTAGTAGTCGCGGAACTGCTCGCTTCAATGGGGCCGAGGCATTTCGCCTCGGAGAACACCCTCGGACAACCCGTGGATCCCCTGGTGGACTTGCTTCAATGGGGCCGAGGCATTTCGCCTCGGAGAACTGCGCGACGCCATCGCGACCGTCAAGGCGCGATATCCGCTTCAATGGGGCCGAGGCATTTCGCCTCGGAGAACCAGGGACGTGGCGCCTTCGCGAATCGGGTCATCGTCGCTTCAATGGGGCCGAGGCATTTCGCCTCGGAGAACCCATCCAGGGTGCTGCCCTCGGCAGAGAGCGGCACGCTTCAATGGGGCCGAGGCATTTCGCCTCGGAGAACACGTCCTAACGCACTCCCGCACCTGCGCCCCCGCAAGCTTCAATGGGGCCGAGGCATTTCGCCTCGGAGAACCCGTCACCGTGGCCGATCGTGATGTCCCTGGTGGCGCTTCAATGGGGCCGAGGCATTTCGCCTCGGAGAACGCCGTCTCGTTCGCCGGACACCTGGGAATCGCGATCCAGCTTCAATGGGGCCGAGGCATTTCGCCTCGGAGAACGCGGGCGATCATCTCGGCCCGCGCATCGCTGAACGCGCTTCAATGGGGCCGAGGCATTTCGCCTCGGAGAACTCCAGCAGAAGGACCGGCAGGCGCAGATGAGCGTAGCTTCAATGGGGCCGAGGCATTTCGCCTCGGAGAACGTTGTGAGCGCGTCGAACCCGGCCGGGTCGAACCTGCTTCAATGGGGCCGAGGCATTTCGCCTCGGAGAACCGGCCCTTTTCGTTGGCACAGTTAATTACTTGTTCTGCTTCAATGGGGCCGAGGCATTTCGCCTCGGAGAACGAGGGGTGGAGCCCTCCGTGGCGGCGGATCTCTTCGGTGCTTCAATGGGGCCGAGGCATTTCGCCTCGGAGAACGGATGATGGTGCGAACGTCGTCGCCGAATTCGTTCGCGCTTCAATGGGGCCGAGGCATTTCGCCTCGGAGAACATGCTACTGACGAGCACCGAATGCTGCGCGACGCTGTAGCTTCAATGGGGCCGAGGCATTTCGCCTCGGAGAACGGGCTTGGGCGCCCGTGATCGTCTTGTTGACCTGTGCCGCTTCAATGGGGCCGAGGCATTTCGCCTCGGAGAACCCACTGCGTAGGCTACGACGCGCCGAACGCTGACGCGCTTCAATGGGGCCGAGGCATTTCGCCTCGGAGAACGCAGCAGTGCGGTGGTGCCTTCGCGGATCGGATCGTCATCGCTTCAATGGGGCCGAGGCATTTCGCCTCGGAGAACGCCGTCCAGGGTGCTGCCCTCGGCGGAGAGCGGCACGCTTCAATGGGGCCGAGGCATTTCGCCTCGGAGAACCCACGGCAACAGGCTTAAGGTCTCGCGCAAATCTCGTGCTTCAATGGGGCCGAGGCATTTCGCCTCGGAGAACTTCATCGACAACTTCCGAGGGGCGTTCGGCGCGACGGCTTCAATGGGGCCGAGGCATTTCGCCTCGGAGAACTCCTTGACGAGTGACTAGGTCTGCGGTGCCGCCGACCGGGCTTCAATGGGGCCGAGGCATTTCGCCTCGGAGAACGGCCTCGAACCGCAGAACAGCGCCGGCCGTCAGCGTGCTTCAATGGGGCCGAGGCATTTCGCCTCGGAGAACTTCACCGAGGTTACCGATGGACGCAGCAGGTACGCGGAGCTTCAATGGGGCCGAGGCATTTCGCCTCGGAGAACCAGTTGGCGGCAGCTTTGACCCGGCAAGTCGGGCGAGCTTCAATGGGGCCGAGGCATTTCGCCTCGGAGAACCTCTCACGCGATGCGCCAGGAACTCCCGCAGCGTCGCGCTTCAATGGGGCCGAGGCATTTCGCCTCGGAGAACGAAGTGTCCGCCGATTCCATGGTGACGATTGACGAGCTTCAATGGGGCCGAGGCATTTCGCCTCGGAGAACTGCCAGTTACAACAACATTCGTCGCGCCATCGTTATGCTTCAATGGGGCCGAGGCATTTCGCCTCGGAGAACGATGTTACCCACTGGGCCGACGTGGAACCGCCGAAATGCTTCAATGGGGCCGAGGCATTTCGCCTCGGAGAACCCCCGTGCCGATGCCAAGCGAGCCCGCCTGCGTGCGGCTTCAATGGGGCCGAGGCATTTCGCCTCGGAGAACATCTGAGGACCTGACATGGTTTCCGTTCCCGATCTCCCGCTTCAATGGGGCCGGGGCATTTCGCCTCGGAGAACGGGGCCGGGAGGAAGGCGGCGGGGGCATGGCTTGGGCCTCAATGGGGCCGAGGCATTTCGCCTCGGAGAACCTACTGCAAGGCCCTTCAGGCGGTTCCGATCCCGCGCGCTTCAATGGGGCCGAGGCATTTCGCCTCGGAGAACAGGGTGTCAAAACAGGCGGGCGAGTCGCGGGAGTGCCGCTTCAATGGGGCCGAGGCATTTCGCCTCGGAGAACGGGCCGCGGGATGTCGCCCGATCCTCGCATCGTGCAGCTTCAATGGGGCCGAGGCATTTCGCCTCGGAGAACGCACGAACTTCTGGAATGCCTCGGCCAGGGGCGCGCTTCAATGGGGCCGAGGCATTTCGCCTCGGAGAACATCAGGTGCTCGGTGCGCTCGAACTTGTAGGTGATGCTTCAATGGGGCCGAGGCATTTCGCCTCGGAGAACGACCATCTTTCCGTTCTCGTCGGCGGGCTCGTTGTTGCTTCAATGGGGCCGAGGCATTTCGCCTCGGAGAACCGACGAACTCTTGTTGAGGGACGAGCAATGCTCGAGGCTTCAATGGGGCCGAGGCATTTCGCCTCGGAGAACCAGCAGGCCGTCGACATACGGCGTGGCGTAGACCTGGCTTCAATGGGGCCGAGGCATTTCGCCTCGGAGAACTCACGCAGCTGGGGATCCTGGTCGGTGCTGTAGTACTGCTTCAATGGGGCCGAGGCATTTCGCCTCGGAGAACTTCGTCGAGTCCGCCGACCTGGTGGGCCAGACGCAGCTTCAATGGGGCCGAGGCATTTCGCCTCGGAGAACCCGGCCACATGGGCAGCCGGGCGGTGTTCAGAATCGCTTCAATGGGGCCGAGGCATTTCGCCTCGGAGAACCCCCCCCCCCCCCCCCCCCCCCCGCCCCCCCTCGCCTTGTACGCCTCACGGCGCGCGGCAAGGGAAGGCGTCTTCGAGCGCTCATCGGTCGAGCACAAGAATCGCCAGCGGAGGAAAGTATGCGGTCCTTTCCTGCTCGTCAAACATTCCGAATTTTCAAAGAGCTGAAGGGGCGCGAGAGCTCATGGGGGACAGGCATGCCACCCGAGCGCTCGCGAAGTCGCGGCAAAAAAAGCTACACGACGATCGCCTCACGTTCGACTGGAGAAAAGGTCTTGCCCAAACTCACTACTCTTGGTGTAACGGCTTCCGCTTGCCCGAGATCCAGCATGACGATATGGTCCTCCTGGTTACGGATCACTCCCTCCAGTAGAGCAATGAGTTCGGCGTGCCGCTTTCGTGAAAGACGGCACTGCCAAACGGAAAGCTGCAGCCACTCTCCATAGCCATGCATCAGTTTGAATACGCGACGCCAACGCTTCTCGTCGCGAATATCGTACGTAACGATGTACAAATGTTCCATGAGCGTCAACGTGTCACGAAATTCGGATAGTCCTTGAGTTCACCCATCAGATGGCGTCCGAGCAATCTCGCCTGGATCTCGAACAGGCGCCGATAGCTCACTCGGTACCCAAACAGGGGATGTGTCACCTCGTGATCCAGCCGACGTTCGAATGCCGCGATGAAGCGTTTCCGTCCGTCCGGACTCAGGGCAACACTGCCCGCGGCCGATACGAAATCTGTCGGTCGAACTTCGCCGTTGTTGATCACCTGGATCACGCTCGAATCTGCCACCAGTGGACGGAACGGTTCCATGAGGTCAAGCGCGAGAGCCGGCCGACCGTACCGTGGCTGATGATAGAAGCCCCTGTATGGGTCAAAGCCTACAGCGCTCAGCGTGACTGTCCACGTCCTGACGAGGAGGGCGTAGCCGAATGAAAGAAGAGCGTTTACAGCGTCCGTAGGAGGGCGGCGATTGCGCTTGCTGAAGTCGAACAGGAAAGGCTTGTCGGTGCCTGGCTGTCGGATCACGTTGCGGAAATGGCCAAAGTAGCGTGCCGCAGCGTTTCCTTCGATTCCCAGCAACTCGTCCATTCCACGTGCGCGCCTGGCCTGATCCAGATCGAACTTGAATCCATCGAGAATCGTCTCGGCGACTTCACCTTCCTTCCAATTGCGGCGTAGCTGCGTGCGCTGGTTAGAGATCTTTGCGACGACAATGCCCTTAGCGATTCGCAAACAGGCATCGGCATCGAAGCTCGCGCGGTACTGGGTCGTCCTGAGTTCGACATTCTTGTGCCCTGTGCCGATCGTGTGGCCCACGAACCAGCCACCGTAGCTGTGCCAAGTGATGGGTACTTCACGGGCCATCAGTTCCTGGATGCACGGTGTTGTGACATAGACGTTGCCCATCACGACCAGTTGCGAAACCTCGGGGAGCCGTGCGGATTTCACCTTTTGGTCTTCGACGAATATCTCGAGCGATTCACCTTGTTTGGTTACCTTGGCGCTGCGTGCCTGAACATACACCGGCAACGACTCGGAAAGCGACACCGCAAGTGGACGCGGCTCCGTTTCCCCCCGCTTGAAGAAGTTGACTTCATCGGGGAGGCAGATGCCCACGAGCGAGCATCGTGGGCATTTTGGACTGTCCACGAGCGGTGGCGGAATCGTGCCTCCCGCGGCGACTAGGCGAAGACCATCGATGGCGTTACGCGTAAGGGAGACAAGTTCATCGTCGAACTCGACTGTCACCCGCTCCTTCGAGGCCGCGAAGTACAGGATGCCCGAGTCGCACTGATATCAGTGCTCGCGCAAGATGAGAGCTTGTGCACAGATCTGAACACGTTCAGGATCGTAGGCGCCCCGTGCGACGTGCGGACGCTTCCCCCGCTTGTAGTCGATGGGCACGACGGCGCCATCCTCGACCTCGATGAGGTCAAGCTTGGCAATAAGTCCGAGCCGGTTGCTCGACAAGGTGATCGAACGTGCATGCAATTTCGCATCGGGCTCGATCTCCTCTGCCGTGGGCAGTTTTCCCGAAGGGCGATCGACGCGTGTGTGTGCCGTCCGGCCTTCTACCGTATCCGAGGATTCTGCCCATTCGCCTTGAACCCACTCCAGATAGGCGAGGCGAGGGCAATACTGATACTCGTTGAGCATCCTCGCGGGGAGAAGGGGAAGATCCCGTGCGAGATCTGGGAACGGGAGGGGAAGGTCGGGTTGAGAGGGGTCGGGCATGGGGGCGGAAGATCCTCAGACTTCGGGTAGGAGGACCCTCCATCACTCGGAGGCACCTGAGTTTCTGCAGCGTCTGACGATAGGTGGGAGGCACTTCATCCAGCGGAACATCTTGACGGTCCGCGTCAAATGCCCGTGGATGGATAGGCCGAGCGGATCAAGGATGTCGATCATGCTCGTGCCAGTCGAGAGGGTGCCGCTGCCCAATCGTAGCGTGTGTCGGCGCGTGCACAAGATTGGTTCGCCGTCGAAGTCTTCCAGGGGCATGCGGATTGTGAGACGGCGCATCTTCCGTTGCTGGTTGTGCCGCTTGTGGGCCGGGTTGCCATAGGAGGCACGGAATGCCTCGCGGTCGTGCTCCAGCGCTGCAGTCGAGCGTTTGAACTCGAACGTCTCGGAATTGTCCTGGGCGAAAAGTGAATGAAGCGCAGTGATGATGATGGTCATGGCGCTTGCATCGACCTCAACTTGTCACCGAGGAGGGGGAAAGTTGCCGAAGCCCTGGTCCGTTCTTCGGATGGCGGAGCTGCAGATCGCGAAAACACCGCGCGCTGAGCGTTCCTTTGCATTCAAGGTCCAATCGACCTGAAGGACCGAACGTACCGTATGACGAGATGCGGGAACCATCCATAGCGGCCACGTGAACGTCATGTCGTCCCCTCGGCCGACTACACCCGTAGTGACGACTCTGGAGCCGCGGGGAAAGCTCGGCAGCAGTGGCAACCCGCGGAATGCGAGCCACTCGAGAGGAGCGTCCACACTGGTTCCGTCATCGCTCGGGTTGTTTGCCATCAAGGCCCAGTTGCGCTCGGAGCCGGGATTCCATCGAAGGTTACTGCCGGGCTCCTCCCCATATCCCGTGAAGAGCGACTTGGTGACCCACTCCTGAGTTACTGAAGCACGGATGGTCTCTACTGCACCGAGAAAAGTCTGATTAGCGGCAGTGAAGTGAAACGCAGTCGGCTTAGTGTTGCCCTTGCCATCGACGGCTACGTCGGTGCCATAGGCGGCTGCATAGCTAACTGCCTCATCTTTGCGGGCGCACCAGGACTCGACGCAGTTCCTTAGGAATCTCCTGAAGTCGTGTGGCGGCGGCTTGAGGTCAGCGACCTCCTGCGCGCCCTGCTTCTTGGTCGCAGCCTTTATGTACGTGAAACGCCAAGGCGCGTTCATTTCCTTGGCAGCCTTTGCGTCGTCTGCGACAAACGTCGCGAGTTCGGATGCGCCGTTGTCCAGTCCGTCAACAAAGGCTCGGAAAGTACCGTCATCGGAGAAGCCGAGTTTCGCGTTCGGAATCACCTGCAGCAACCCCAGTGCGGCCAGGAAACCGAGAGGGTTGGATCCATCCACGCCCACCAGTTGAATGCGGCTCATTGAGAAACCTCCGCCTTCTGCTCGTCTTCACTCGCACGGTGGTCTGCGAGGCGAAGGATCGCCTCTAGCCAACACAACTCTTGCCAACCATATTTTTCAACCAGCGACCAGAAGCGGTCAGCGAGTGGCGAGTCGAGCCGGTGCAGGTCGTTCTTTGAGGTCGTCGCGGCAAAGTCCATCCTTCCGAACGTCTCACTATCGTGGCCCTCGAGCGACACATCCACTGGGCTATCGTCAATAAGTATTGGCGCGAAGGGTCGACACTCCCCATGGTGGCTGGCTACCAAGTGGAGGACAAGGTCGAGGTCCGCCTCTTTCGAGGCATCTACTTTCTGCAGGCACACTCTCAAGTAGTCAAGGCTGCCTGCAGCATCGCGACTGACTGGATGGCATGGAGGTATCCGCCAGCCGGATAGCCGCTTCTTAGCCTTGCGTTGTGCCGCTCTGCTCGTGCCCCGGGCGATATAGCCGACTTCGCCCAAGGCGTCTCGTCTTTGAAAAGCTCGATCTCGCTTCCCCCTCGCAGCATGAGCTGGAAGCGACGATCGGCCTTTCCAATGTCATGGAGCCAAGCGGCGATTGCGATGTGTTCGGTGAGCCACCTTCCCAGGCCGCACCGCGTCCCATACTCCCGCGCGATTGTTTCGACATCGGCGCTATGCTCAGAGAGCTTGACAGCACGACGGGCGCAAAAGGAGTCATCTCCGTCGGTGGTTAACTCCACGCCGTCTTCGAAGGAGTCTTCGGACTGAAGCACTCGCCGAAGGTCGGCAATGGGTACACGCCTGCCCTCGAGCACGCTCCATGGGGAAGCGCTCTGCACGACGAACGATCCCCCGCCCTTGGCTAGACGCCGGGCCCACAAGCGCTTCCACTCTGGCCAGTCGTCACTTGAGGCGAGTCGACCGAGTGCGATCCTGACCTCATCCGGCTCATCGGGTGGAAAGGACAGTCCGAGGGTTTCGACAACGAGGGGATGTAGGCGGAGGACTGGACGTGCGCGTGCAAACAACCCAGCCTGCTCAGCACGGTCAATGACTGGCTCTGTGGACGTCGCGTCGAAGCAGCAGCTACGGATACCGCCATAACTCGCAGGCACGACGATGGTGTGACCTGGTTTCAAGCTCAACGCATCGACGATCTCACTCTCGTCGCCCATCCAACAGAGCGCACGGCGTGTTTCCGTTATTGAGCCATCCTGTTCATCGCCGCCGTCAGGCGTCCCGCCCTCTATATCGCCAGGGTCGGATGTGCGCTGGTTCGAGAGCCACGCCCGCACCGTTGCGGAGGGTAGAGACATTGCTTCGAGGCTCGAAGGGCGTAACGCCGTCACAATGGCAGTCGCCGCTTCGACATCTCCATGCTGAAGAACTTCCTCGGTGAGATCGGCACGCCAAACGACTTGCACATCCGCCGGTCCCGCGCGCGGACCGTGCAGCCAGAGGCTCACATCGGGGAGCTGGCTCGGCGGTGGCGACGTCTGTACCCAGAGATCGAGGTAGGCCGGGAGTAGCGTCGGCGCATTAGGCTTTGGCGCGAGCAGCTTGGTCAGGCCGTCACCCGTCGGAACCTGTAGGGCAAGGACGCCGAAATCTATCTGAGCCCGTCTGGCGACGCGCGTCGACCTGCGCTTTCGCCTGCCCCCAGAGCTTTTTGGCTTCGTCCTTGAGACTTGTCAGCTCGACCTTCAGCTTCTTATGACGTTCCTTCTCCTGCTCCTTGAGCCACTTGATGGTTTCGGTGATGGCTTTTCCGTAGAGCGGATCGTCTTTGGCGGACTTGTCGTGGACGATCAAGCCTTCCGCGTCCCCGTATTGGCCGAGCCGATCGACCCGACCGAAGCGCTGCCGCAGGCTGTCGAGGCTCGCGGCCTCAGTGACCAGGGCGTCGAAGTCGAAGTCTGCGCCAGCCTCGATGCACTGCGTGCCGACGATGACGCGCTTCTGGCTGTCGTCGCTCGTTCGCGGCCCGTCTGCACGGCGGGCCTGAGCTCGCGTAGCACGTCGTCGCGATCGAGCGGGCGCATGCGACCCGTGAGCAGGGTGATCGTCGCATCCGGGCCCAGCGTCTCGTCGAGCTGTCGCGCGATCACACTGGCACTCGCGACGCGGTTGACGACCACGGCGATCGTGCGATGGCGTTCAAGCAGAGCCTTCGCCTGATCGACGCAAGTCGTCTCCAGCGCGGTCCGGTCCTCCACGTCCACGAGGCGAGCGGGCTTGCTCGCGTGCAGGCGCGGTCCGAGCGGCGAGTCGGGCTTCTTTTCGTCGTCGAGCAGCGCGAATGGTGGGTGTGTCCCTAGCGCCCGGCGTCGCCGACAGGAATGCGTGGAAGAAGCGCGTCTTCAGGCCGCTGTCCGAGAACGCGTCCGCAGGCGCGCAAGCTGGTCGAGAGTCTGCCGGAAGGGCTCGGAGAGATGCACTTCATCGAGGAGGAGTAGTGTGTCGTTGGCCAGCAGTCCTGCATGGACCGGCTTCATTCCCTGGCTCACGCCGTAGCCCTGCATGAGCATGCGCGAGCCGACCTGATCGACGGTCGAGGCGATCACCAGCGGCTGATCGGGCGCGCGCGCCCAGCCGTCGTCCTTGGGCATGCCGCCGCGCAGCGTGAAGACGCCGAGGGGCTCTTCGCCCGGTACGGGTCAAGCAAGCGCAGGCGCTTGGCGACCTCGACGACGATGGCTTCGTCACTCGTCATCAACGCGCGCAAGAGCTTGCGACCGCGTTCCGCGACTTGATCCGCGACGATGCGGCGGTCCACGACCATCGCGATGCGCCTTGGGCACCATCGCTGTTCATCGACGATTCCCGCGTCCAGCGCGAGTGCGAACAGCGCAACGTCGATACACGTCGTCTTTCCGACGCCGGTCGGCAGGTCGAGCACGCGGGCCATGCTTTTTCAGGAACGATCTGCTCGAGCAGACGTTGTTGCCAATCGAAGGGCTCTTGCCGCCATGAACGGCAGCGTGAAACGCGCCGAAATCAGAGGTGGAGAGTGTCATCGGTTCTCCACAGGAAGGCAGAGTCCGAGACCAAAGTAGCGACCCGCGCCGAGAAGCAGAGGGCCCTCCACTGGAGAAGAAAACTGGATGTCCGCATGTACTCGCACACGCGATGTACGGCCGGGGCGTCCAGGCCAGGGCGGGTAGTCACGAACGTGCTGCGCGCCAGGGAGCAGTGGGGCAATAGACACCTCAACCGATACAGGTCGGACGCCGACGACGTGTAGGCACGCGTCGCTGATGCTTTGCTGGGCCTCCAGCGCGGCCTTGTGCGCAGTGCCGTCCTGGTTGCTGCGCAGGTTGCCAGGTGTTTGTCGAGGGCGATTGGCGTCGCGGTGATGAACCGTGGAGGAGCGGGACCACCGCATCGGGTCGAGGGCAGCCTTCGTGAGACATCGACGCGGCGAACATGGAACGGCGGGAGCGTCCCGCCCGCGAGTTTCAGGTCGCCGCGATCGTTTCCGCGTTCCTTCTCCCATTTCGCGACGAGGCGCAATAGGCGCTCTCGGTCACGAGCGAGCAACGCGCGAGGCAGCACCAGAGCGCAACCCATAAGCGCACCATCGGCATGCTCGTGCCCGATGAATGGCAGTGGAACGAATGCGACATGGGGCCGCTCCGTCGGGCCGTTCTCCGCGTGGCCCGAAAGCGTTTCCGGGAGATCCTGATTCCCATTCATTTCTAGCAGCCCGCCCCGCAGCGCTCGGGCGATATCGGCCGTTCGTGAAGCGAGCAGCCGCGATCCGCCCACGCGCTCGAAGAGAATCCAGTCGGTGGAGGAAAACACGCTCACTGCTTCCGGAGAGGTCATTTCCGCCTTGAAGGCCGGCCCATACCGTTGTGGACGAGCGTTCAGCACACGACTCTGCACTCCCCTATGGTGCTCAAAGGCTCGTTCGAGACGATCTAGCTGGCCGGGACCGACCACGCGCAGGACAACCTGACCTTCGTCGCTCGGGACAAGGGTCGGCATGGGGCCGCTTTCGACGAGAGTGCATCGCACCAGCGAGGAGGAATGGCCCAAGCGTGTGACGCGCGCACAGAGGCGTTCCAGCGCGGCGCGGTGAGGCGATGGGTCGGCGTTAGACCAGAGAAATGCGAAGGTTGGCGTCTCGGGTAACACGACGGGAAATGTCCTCGCTTGGCGCGTGCGTCGCTCTGGCAATAGCGCGATAGCGATCTTGAGGGTCTTGTCAGAGGGATTCGTCTCTGGCAACTGCTGGGACCGAATGAAGTCATCCAGCTTT